>CAZGCI010000018.1:29616-53549 GCA_964524185.1 uncultured Thiohalocapsa sp.
GGCGGAGCCCAGCGTTGCGGAGGCGCCGGCTGAGGCGGCACCAGCAGCGGAGCCCACCGAGGAAGCGGCGGAGCCCAGCGTCGCGGAAGCGCCGGCCGCTGAAATGCCCGCCGCAGAGCCAACCGCGGCCGCAGAGCCCGCCGTCGCCGAGGCCCCGGCAGAGCCGAGCGCAGAGGAGACGGCACCGGAGACGGCCGCGGCTGCAGCAGAGCCCGCCGCCGAAGCGCCTGCGGAACCGACAGCCGCAGAGGCTGAGCCCGTCCCACCGGCGCCCGCCGAGCCCGAAACGCCCGCCACGGCATCGGCGGCGCCCGAGCAGGCGGAACCGGCCCCGGCAGCACCTGCTGCACCGCCAGCGCCGGAGACCGCGGCCGCAGAGCCGGTACCACAGGAGCCGGCAGCACCCCAGACTGCCCAACAAATGCCGCAGCCCTCAGCGGCGCAGGCGATGCAGCAGGCCCCGGTGGCGGACCCCAATACCTTCATGGTGCCCTTGCCGCCGAGGCATCTGCAGCCCAGCCGCCCGCGGCCCATGTGGGCACCGCAGTTCTCGCCCATGCCGCCGGCGCCGCAAAAGGAGCGCCGCTGAGCCTCAGGCCGACGCGTCGGTGTGGAGCAGTCCTAGGGCCTCACCGACGCGCACCGGCCCATCGGCGTTCTGGTCAGGGCACCAAGCGACGCGGCCGGGCGGCAGCAGCAGGATCACCGTCGAGCCCATGTTGAAGCGCCCAAGCTCAGCGCCACGCGCGAGCTGCGGTGCGGGCGCTGGCGGCGGGATGAGGCGCAGGTGTCGGCCCCGCGGTGGGGTAATGGGCCCCTGCCAAACGGTCTCGATGCCGCCGACAAAAATCGCACCCACCAAGACCACCGCGAGCGGCCCCACGGCGGTGTCGAACAGACAGACCACGCGCTCGTTCCGCGCATAGAGCTGCGGAACCCTGGCCGCCGTGACGCCGTTTACGCTAAACAGCCGCCCAGGCACCTGTAGCAGCGAGCGCAGTGTCCCCGCCAGCGGCATGTGCACCCGATGGTAGTCGCGCGGGGCCAAATAGAGGGTGGCGAAGGCGCCGTCGGTGAAAGGCTCGGCCAGCGCAGGATCGCCGCCGAGGAGGGAGCGCACATCAAAGGTGTGCCCCTTGGCCTGGAGTAGGCGGCTGCCTGACAGGTGTCCGAGCTGACTAATGCGGCCATCGGCCGGTGCCAGCAGCGCCTCTGGCCGTGGGTCCAGCGGCCTGGCGTCCGCCCGCAACGCCCGCGTGAAAAAATCGTTGAAGGTGCGATAGCGAGCCGCATCGGGCTCCGCTGCCTCGCTGAGGTTCACCTGGTAAGCCCCAGCGAAGGCGCGAATGGCGAGCCGCGTCAGCGCCCCAGCCGGCAGCCGCGTCAGCGCGTAGACCACCCGCGACAAGGCATGCTGCGGCAACATCCGTTGCAGGGCGACGAAGAGGCGCTCCGCGGTCGCACCCAGTGCCTCGGGCGCCCTAATCGGCATCGCCGCGTAGCCCGTGGTAGGCAGCGAGCGCCGTGAGGTCCTCCGCCACGGTGGCGGGTGCTTGGGCGCCCGGGAAGATGGCTACCAGCTCGGCGTTCGGGTCCAGCAGGAACAGCGTCGGCGGGCTCTGCGCGTCTCCGGCGAGGATCGTATCCGGGTCCGCGCCCAGGGCACCGGCGAGTTGGGTGATCGCGCTGCGGGTGCCGTTGAGCACGACGATGGCCGGCGACAGGCGCTCGAAGTCTCGCGCCAGGCCAGGCGCGGCATCGGGTGTGGCCACCCACAGGCGCAGGCGTTGGCGCAGGTCGCGTTGGTCCGCCAGGCGGTTGTACACCTCCACGAGCCGGGCAATGCCGCGATGGCCGGCCGCGCTGGCGAGGTGCCCGAAGCTGAGCAGTGTCCAGTGGTCCAAGAGCGCGCCGCGGCCCATTGCCCCTCCTGCGCTGTCCTGCAACACAAAGTCCGGTAGGGGCTGTGGCGGGCGGATCAGCACGCCGCTGATGGTCGGCGGACCACCGCCATAGCGGTACTGGTTCCCCCATTGGTAGGCCAAAAAGAAGAGGCCGATGGCGGCGAGGGCCATGATCAACCGCGGCACTAGCGAGCGGCTACGGCGGCGGCCGCGCGCCCTGGGCCCCTTGGGCATAGCTGGCACGGCGCGCTTGCCCGGCTCAGCGCGCGGCGGCGCAGGGTGCGCCGCCGCGGCAGTCGCCCAACACCCGGATGAAATCCAGAAACCAGCGCTGCAGCGGCGTGCTGCGGACGGCGGTCTTGGCCAATGTACGCTCAAAGAAGCTGCCAGGCGCGGCCCAGGGCATGGAGGACAAGTCGTTGTGGCTGCCGGATGAGACGGGGTCGGCACCCCAGCCGTCCACCGTGTCGCGCCGGTGGACATCGGCCGGGGTGGACCCCATGACGGCGCGTGACGGCAGTAGAACGTAGCGGGCTCGCATGCAAAGGCCTCGTTGCTTCAGCGCGCTGGTAGCGTTGGGGGCAGCGATGTCAGGCAACGCGGCAGTATAGCGATGGGGTCGATCCTGCCACAACAGGCACCCCGGGCACCCTGGGCCTTCGTGCCTGTCACACAGGCGACAGCCGCCGGCCGCCGCCGGTGGCGGGCCGTCACCGTCGTCTGTGCGTCATGGCCGGCCCTAATCCCTGCGCTTTCAGGAGATCCACATGACCGACAAGATCGAAAAGTCCGAGGCCGAGTGGCGCGCCGAGCTGAGTCCGGAGCAGTACCGCGTCCTCCGCCAGCAGGGCACTGAGCCTGCATTCACCGGCGCCTACTGGGCCAACAAGGACACCGGCCGTTACCTTTGCGCCGGCTGCGGCGCGGAGCTCTTCAGGTCCGCGCACAAGTTCGACTCCGGCACCGGTTGGCCAAGTTTCTGGCAGCCGGCCGTTGCTGGCGCCGTCGAGGTTGAGGCGGACACCTCCCACGGCATGCGCCGCACGGAGGTGCACTGCGCGCGCTGCGGGTCCCACCTGGGGCACGTGTTCCCGGACGGGCCGCAACCGACGGGCGAGCGCTATTGCATCAACTCCGTGTCCCTTGCCTTCGAGCCAGATCAGTAGGTGCTGGCGGCGTGGGCGCCAGCCGGGAGTCAAGCGCGCCGCCCGGGGATCAAGCTCGAGCGCGCGATTGACTTGTTAAACTGACGGCCTCGCCGGGGTGTTGCACCCCAACCAGCGCGTCTGCGCCCCATCATTGCCGTCCCATCGGAGCCTCCCATGCCTAACGCGAGTCCCCTCGAAGCCCCCTCCCGTTACTCCCCAGATACCCACCAGCGCGGCCACGACAAGGTCGCGCGCATTCCGGTGAAGATTGAGCCCGCCGGGGACGTGCCGCGCAAGCCTCGCTGGATCCGGGCCAAGGCGCCGACGGGGCCGGGTGTCAGCCGCATCAAGCGGCTGTTGCGGGAGACGGGGCTGGCGACGGTCTGCGAGGAGGCGCAGTGTCCCAATCTGGGTGAGTGCTTCGGGCACGGCACGGCCACCTTCATGATCCTCGGCGACATCTGCACCCGCCGTTGCCCGTTCTGCGACGTCGCCCACGGCCGCCCTGAGCCGCTGGACGATGCCGAGCCGGAGCGCTTGGCGGAATCCATTGCTCGCATGGGGCTGCGTTATGTCGTGATCACCTCGGTGGACCGAGACGATCTGCGCGACGGCGGCGCTGGACATTTTGCCGCCTGCCTGCGGGCGGTGCGTGCACGCTGCCCTGAGATTCGCTTGGAGGTGCTGGTGCCGGACTTCCGCGGCCGTGAGGCCCGGGCGCTCGACGCCTTCAGCGGCGCTGCAGTACCGGACGTCTTCAACCATAACCTGGAGACCGTCCCGCGGCTCTACCGGCCGGCTCGACCGGGCGCGGACTATCAGGGCTCACTGTCGCTGTTGGCCGCCTTCAAGGCGCGCCACCCCAAGGTGCTCACGAAATCTGGGCTCATGCTCGGGCTCGGCGAGGAGCGTGACGAGGTGTTGGCGGTGCTGCGCGACCTCCGCGCCCATGGCTGCGACATGCTCACACTCGGTCAATACTTGCAGCCGAGCCGAGACCACCTGCCGGTGCGACGCTTCTGGACACCAGAGGAATTCGACGCCCTTGGCGCAGAGGCCGAGGCGATGGGGTTCGCCGCGGTGGCAAGCGGACCCATGGTGCGCTCGTCGTATCACGCCGACCAGCAGGCCAAGATGCTGACGGGGGCTCATGACCACGCGTGATCGGCGGCGTCGCCGGCTGGTCGACGGCGGCTATCATGCCGGCGCCGCCGGACGGTGAGATCGCGATGGTCTGGCTGTGGTTGATCCTTGGGTTCGCGCTCTTCATGGCGCTGCTGGGCAGCGTCTACGTCGTGAATCGTGCTGCCGCGCAGCGCTTCGGTTACGAGCCCTTTTCGCTGCCGAACGCCGCCCTGATGCTGGTGGTCAACCTGCTGGTGCTCTCCGCCTTGGGGCCAGCGGCAGAAACGCCCGCCGATGCCGCGAGCGCTGAGCTGCAGCAGATGGTCATGCTCGCTGCAGCCGCTGTGCTGGCGGGTAGCCTCCTTGTGCTGATCGCCAGGAGGAGCAGCCTCTGGTACGCGCTCTACGCGGTGGCCTTGATGAGTGTCGGCGCTGTTGCAGTGCTGCCGAGTCTCTTGTTCATGCGCCTAGCCCGAGCGACGCCCGACGTCGGCCCGCCGCCCTCGGATGATCCGTCTGGTCACGATTCTTAGCGAGGCGATGCCCACGACCGGCGCGCGACCGGGGCGCCGTCACGCCAGCGGCCCCTTCCCCCGGAGCCCCCTGGCGCCGTCAATTCATACGCCTGTGTCGCTGGCATTCTCCCCTTCGGTACATTGATGCAAATCACTATTCCTGGCGGAGGGGCCATCCGCCTGTCAGCCGCCGGCGACGCGTTATGCACAGGTGCGTGGTCTGCACCGGCGCGGGGTCTCAGTTCCATGCGTGAGTTCCACCGGATTCTGGGAGAGGGCTCTAACCATCTGTTTGAGAGGTTGAAATTGCTATTTGTATAGAAATTGGCCAACCTTTCAGTACTCGCCCGCGGTCAGTGACTTAGCCCGCTTGCACAGCCTTCTTCCACAGACTTATCCACAGCTCCTGTGGAAGACGGACAGCCCTCAAGCGGCGCCTGTGCAGAGGCTCAAGCTCACTTGGCGAGCCACGGCGGGTGGGGGAGCGCGACCCGGTACAGGCAAAGGGGTTGTCTACGCAACGGCCGGTTGACCCTGGGTGCCGCGGCACGCCGCAGGTGCCTGTGCGGATGGCGCATCCAGGATGCGCCTTTCGGCGCGGCTTCCGGGTGGGCCGAGATGGATTGGGTTGGGACCATCCGGAATCCCGGTTAAGCTTGCGCCGCGCAGTGGGTGCGCATCGCCACCGAGGAGGCCGCCATGACCAACGCCGATGATCGGGCCCAGGCCCAGCCCCAGACGCCGCTCCAGAGTCCGCCGAAGACGAAAAAGTCCGTCGCCCTGTCCGGGGTGGCCGCGGGCAACACCGCTGTCTGTACGGTCGGGCGCACCGGCAACGACCTGCACTACCGTGGCTACGACATTCTCGATTTCGCCGATGAGGCAGAGTTCGAAGAGGTCGCGCACCTGCTGATCCATGAGCGTCTGCCGACCCAGGCCGAGCTCACCGCCTACAAGCGCAAGCTGCGCAGCCTGCGCGGACTGCCGGCCGCCCTTAAGGCCGCCCTCGAGCAGTTGCCGCCGTCGGCACACCCCATGGATGTATTGCGCACCGCCTGCTCGGTGCTTGGCACCCTAGAGCCGGAAGCCCCCACCATGCCAACGGCCGCCGCTCGCGACATCGGCGACCGGCTGGTGGCGAGCTTCGGCTCCATGCTGTTGTATTGGTACCACTTCTCCCACAATGGGCGACGGATCGACGTGGAGACCGACGACGATTCCGTGGGCGGACACTTTTTGCACCTGCTGCACGGCGCGGCGCCGCCGGCGGACTGGGTGCGCGCCATGCACACGTCGCTGATTTTGTATGCAGAGCACGAGCTCAACGCCTCCACCTTTGCCAGCCGCGTCGTCGCCGGCACCGACTCGGACCTATACAGCGCCGTGACCGCTGCCATCGGCGCGCTGCGCGGGCCCAAGCACGGCGGTGCGAACGAGGCGGCCAGCGAGATTCAAAATCGCTACACAACGCCCGACGAGGCGGAGGCGGACATCACGGAGCGGGTCGGGCGCAAGGAGATCGTCATCGGCTTCGGCCATCCGGTCTACACCATCGCTGACCCGCGCAACGAGGTGATCAAGGCGGTCGCTAGGCGCCTGTCCGAGGCCAACGGCGACATGCGTATGTTCAACGTGGCCGCGCGCCTGGAACAGGTGATGTGGAACCTTAAAACCATGTTCCCGAACCTGGACTGGTTCTCTGCGGTGTCCTACGCGCAGATGGGCGTTCCGACCCCATTGTTCACGCCCATCTTCGTGATCTCACGCACCACGGGCTGGGTGGCGCACGTCATCGAGCAACGCCGGGATCGCAAGATCATCCGCCCCAGCGCCCACTACGTCGGCCCTGAGCCGCGGGCCTGGGTGCCCATTCAGGACCGCTAAGCGGGCCGGTCTCACCGCAGGCGGTCCTACTCAAAAAAGCTCAGGGCGGGGTCTGGGCTCGGCACTTGCCAGGCACAGAAGGGCGTTGTGGCGACGACCCGATCGCGGCTTCATTCCAGGCGCCGCCTTGCTCAATGTCGGGTGAGTCGGCCGCGCCTCGCAGCCCGCACCCAATCCACCACATCGCATCGAGATCACCCATGAGCACGCATAGCGCTGACCAGAACCTGCGGCCTGACCCGGATCCGGAGCTCGTCGCCATCGCTGACTATGTCTGCGACGAGACCATCGATTCGGCGCTCGCGCTCAGCACCGCGCGCCATTGCCTGATGGACTCCCTAGGCTGCGCGCTGCTTGCGCTGCAGTATCCGGAGTGCACCAAGCATCTCGGGCCCATCGTGCCAGGGACGGTGGTGCCCCACGGCACTAGGGTGCCTGGTACGCCGTATGTGCTCAACCCAGTACAGGCGGCCTTTGATATCGGCGCGATGGTGCGTTGGCTCGATTTCAACGACACCTGGCTGGCCGCGGAGTGGGGGCACCCCTCGGACAATCTCGGTGCCATCCTAGGGCTCGGCGATCACCTCTCGCGCAAGGCGATGGCCGCTGGAGAGGCGCCGCTCACCGTCGGCGATGTGCTGCAGCTGATGGTCAAGGCGCACGAGATCCAGGGCGTGCTCGCGCTGGAGAATAGCTTCAATCGGGTCGGACTCGATCACGTCGTGCTGGTGAAGGTGGCCTCTGCTGCTGTCGCGGCCGTGATGCTCGGGCAGCGCAAGGAGCAGGTCATCGACACGCTGAGCCATGCCTGGGTAGACGGCCAAAGTCTGCGCACCTACCGGCATGCGCCCAACACGGGCTCGCGTAAGTCCTGGGCCGCGGGCGACGCCAGCGCCCGTGGTGTGCGCCTGGCGTTGATGGTGAGCGCCGGTGAGATGGGACTGCCGAGTGTGCTGAGCGCGCCCACCTGGGGCTTCTACGACGTGCTGTTTAGGGGCAACAGGTTTGGCTTCCAGCGGGACTTCGGCAGCTACGTCATGGAAAACGTTTTGTTCAAGATCAGCTTCCCGGCGGAATTCCACGCGCAGACGGCCGTGGAGTGCGCCCTAGCACTGCACCCGCAGGTTAAAGACCGCATCGACGCCATCGAGCGGGTGGAGATCCACACCCAGGAGTCGGCCCTGCGCATCATCAGCAAGGACGGCCCGCTGCACAATCCGGCGGATCGCGACCATTGCCTGCAGTACATGGTGGCGGTGCCCCTCCTGTTTGGTCGGCTCACCGCGGACGACTACGAGGATGCCGTGGCCGCGGACCCACGCATCGACGCCCTGCGGCAGCGGATGGTGGTGAGCGAGGAGCCGCGCTTCAGCCGCGAGTATCTGGACCCGGACAAGCGCGCCATTGGCAACGCGATCCAGGTCTTCTTCAGTGATGGCAGCAGCACCGACCAAGTCAGCATCGACTATCCCATCGGGCATAGGCGTCGTCGGACGGAGGGCATCCCGGTCCTGGAGGCCAAGTTCCAGGATGCGCTCAAGACCCGGTTCCCACGCCGCCGAGCCGAAGCCATTTTCGCATTGTGTGCGGACCAGGACGCGTTGGCGGCGACGTCGCTGCCGAGGTTCATGGACCTTCTGGTCGCCTGACTGCGTCGCCTGGAACGGGCCGATAGCAAAACCGGATCAGCCCTCGGCACAGGCCCCGCCGCACAGGTCCACCGCCCGGGCAGGGGCACCAAACAGGTGCCTTGCCCCTGGCATGGGGCGCGGTTACCCTGACCATGATCGCGGATTGCCCGGCTCAACCCATCGCCGGACCAGACCACCCATCACACCCAAAAAGCAGCCGAAGAGGAGTTCATCACATGTCTCACAAGCCCGCTCTCTTGACCGCCCTCATCAGCGCCCTGCTGGCGACGAACGTGTTAGCCGAAGTGGACCTCCAGAGCCAACCTGTGACCGCCGAGGCCATGGAGACCAGAATCGAGGGCGAGGTCATGGTGGTGAACCCCGACACCCGTCTGATGACGGTGAAGACCGCCGACGGGGGCTATCAGGTGCTGCAGGTGCCGCCGGAAGTGAAGCGCCTCGACCAGATCAAGATTGGCGATCGGGTCAGCATCACGGAGACCACCACGGCGCTCATCGAGCTGCAGACCGGTCGCGACGCCGGTGCCATGGGCGCCGAGGGCGATACCACCGTGGACGCTGAGCCGGGTGAGAAGCCCGCGGGCAGCATCACCGACACCTTGACCTTGTACGGCAAGATCGTGGGCGTTGACAAGGACGCCGGTACCGTGACCATCCAGGGCGCGGAAACCACCCGCGTCTTCCCCGTCCAAGACGCGGCTCTGCTGGACGGGCTCCAGGTCGGCGACGGGGTCGTCGCCCGCTTCCGCAACGTCATCAGCGGCGAGGTGACCGTCCGCTGAGGCGCCGACCGTCACCTGCGCGCCGGATGATTTCGTGCAGTGCGGTCGTCGCCAACGGCGCCGACGTCACCGAGGTAGCGCGTTGGTCTGCGGCACCGCCTCGCTAGGCCGAGGGCGCGGCGGCCGGCTTGAAGAGCAGGGCAGCCACGTCCTCGAACCGGCTGACGAAGTGCACCTTCAGCCCCTTTTTGACGTGCTCCGGCACCTCGTCGAATTCGCCCTCGTTGTCGGCCGGCAGCAGGATCTCCTTGATGCCCGCACGTCGGGCAGCGATGAGCTTCTCGCGCACCCCGCCGATGGGAAACACCTCGCCCGTCAGCGTCAGCTCACCGGTCATGGCGATGCGCCGCACCGGCTTGCCGCGCGCCAGCGAGAGTAGCGCGGAGGCCATGGTGATGCCGGCCGATGGGCCGTCCTTGGGCGTGGCACCCGCCGGCACGTGCAGGTGGATAAAGCCCTTCTCGAAAAAGTTGGGGTTGGCGCCGAACGCGGTGGCGTGGCTCACGACGTAGCCGTAGGCGATCTCTGCGGATTCTTTCATCACATCGCCGAGTTGGCCGGTCAGCTTGAAGCCGCGGCCGTATTCATGGGTGCGCACGGCCTCGATGCTGAGCGTCGCGCCGCCCATGGCCGTCCAGGCCAGGCCTGTCACCACCCCGGGGCCGCCCAGCTTGCGCTCGTCGCGGAAGACGGGGCTGCCGAGATAGTCCTTGAGCTGTGCCTCGCTCACGGTGATCGGCGTCTGCTCACCCTCGAGCAGCCGCACGGCGCACTTGCGCACAATCTTCCCGAGCTGCTTCTCCAACCGGCGCACGCCGGCGTCCCGGGCGTAACCCTCGATGAGGGCGCGCAGCGTCTTCGTGTTGAGCTTGACGGCGCCCTTGCCGAGCCCGGCGCGCTCGATCTGCCGGGGCAGTAGGTATTTCTTGGCGATGGCGAGCTTCTCGTCGGCGATGTAGCCGGAGAGCTGAATCACCTCCATGCGGTCCAAGAGCGGACCGGGAATGGTGTCGATCTGGTTGGCGGTGCAGACGAAGACCACCTTCGAGAGGTCGAAGCGCAGGTCCAGATAATGGTCTAGAAACTCCCGGTTCTGTTCTGGGTCCAGCACTTCCAGCAGCGCCGAGGCCGGATCGCCGTGGTAGCTGGCGCCGATCTTGTCGATCTCGTCCAGCATGATGACCGGATTCTCGGTGCCGGCGTCCTTGACCGCCTGGATGAACTTGCCGGGCATGGCGCCGATGTAGGTCCGCCGGTGGCCCTTGATCTCGGCCTCATCACGGATGCCGCCGACGGAGAAGCGATAAAACCGCCGCCCGAGGGTGTCGGCGATGGAGCGGCCGATGGAGGTCTTGCCGACGCCCGGCGGCCCGACCAGCAGGATGATCGATCCCGCGATCTCGCCCTTGTGGATGCCCACGGCCAGGAACTCCAGGATGCGGTCTTTGACGTCGTCGAGTCCGTAATGGTCGCGGTCCAGCACGCGGCGGGCGCGCTTCAGGTCCAGTTTGTCTTTGCTATCGACGCCCCAGGGCAGCAGCGTGATCCAGTCGAGATAATTGCGGGTGACGGAGTACTCGGGCGAGCCCGGCTCGAGCACGGACATCTTGTCCATCTCCTCATCGACGCGCTTTTGCGCCTCGGCGGAGATGGTGAGCTTGTCGAGGCGCTCCTTGAACTTGTCGATCTCGGCGGTGCGGTCGTCCTTGGCGATGCCGAGCTCCTTTTGAATGGCCTTGAGCTGCTCCTTGAGGAAGAACTCCCGCTGCTGCTTGTGCATCCGCTCTTCGACGCTCTCGCGGATCTTCTGCTGCGCGCGGGCCAGCTCCAGCTCGTTGTTGAGCAGCACCAGGACCTTTTCCATCCGCTTCATCAGCGGCACCGCCTCCAGGACCTCTTGCAGCTGGTCCTTGCTGGAGGTGGTGAGACTCGCCGCGAAGTCCGCCAGGTGCGATGGATCATCCGGGCCGAAGCGGTCGAGGAACATCTTGAGTTCCTCGACGTAGAGCGGGTTCAGCGGTAACAGCTCTTTGATGGTGTTGATGACCGCCATCGCATAGGCCTTCACGTCGCGCTCGGACTCGTGGCGCGGCTCCGGCATGTAGTCCACGCGGGCCGTGAAGGGCGCCTTGCGGCTGACGAAGCGCTCGATGCGAAAGCGTTGCATGCACTCCACCAGCACCTGCAGCTTGCCTTCGTCCTCCGCGACGCGGTGCACCCGGGCGGCGGTCCCCACAGGGTGAAAGTCCTCGGCGGTAGCGTCTTCGGAGCGCTCCGCGCGGGTGAGGACCACGCCCAGGATCTTGTGCTCCGTCTCGCCCACCTGCAGCAGGGTCTTGCGCCAGTGGTCGGCATCCATTAGCAACGGCACTGCCTGACCTGGAAAGAACGGGCGGGAGGCCACCGGCAGCAGCGGGATCAGCGCCGGCAGCACCTCCGAGGCACGCGCGAGCTGACTGTCACTGTGTGGTTCTTGCGCGTCGGCGTCGGCGTCGGCGTCGGCTTCGGTGTCGGGGGTGTCCCGGTCGTCAGCGGGCGGGTCCTGGTCGTTGTCGGCAGCAATGTCATTCATGGGGCTTGGGTGGGCAGGGAAGCGTTTCCACAGAATATCGCCGCGCTGAGCGTCGCAGGAGCGAGCGCCGCAAGCAGCCCGGCAGATTAACCCGAGAATCTCAGGGATAAGGCGTGGGAATGCAACCCGGCCCTCGGCGCTTGGCCCTTTCCGCCTGCCTGCGCCTGGCACGCGACGTGGCCTGGAAAACTTGACGTGTTTGCAAACATCTCGCGCGGGCAACCAATTTAGGGTGACGTCCGTTCGCGCGTGGCACCCTGCGCCACTGCATTGGCCAGACGGGCGAAATCCGCCACCGATAGCTGCTCCGCGCGCGCCCCGGGGTCCAGGTTGCAGTCTTTGAGCAGCGCCGCATCCGCGAGGCCGCGGAGGCTGTTGCTGAGGCGCTTGCGTCGCTGCGAAAACGCCGCCGCGACGACGCGTGCATGCAGGCCGGGGTCGGCAATGCGGACTGGTGCCGGGCGCAGCGGCGTCAAATGCACCACTGCCGAGCTCACCTTGGGCGCCGGGGTGAATGCCCCCGGGCCCACCGCCAGCACCCGTGTCACGGCGCAATGGCTCTGCACCATCACCGAGAGCCGTCCGTACGTCTTGGTGCCGGGCGTCGCGGCCAACCGGTCGACGACCTCCTTCTGCAGCATCAGGTGCATGTCTGCGATGCACTCGGCTTGCGCCAGAAAGCGAAACAGCAGCGGGGTCGAGATGTTGTAAGGCAGGTTGCCGACGATGCGCAGGCGCTCGCCGGCTGCAGTCGCAGCCGCCGGGAGAAGGGTGCAGAGGTCGTAGCGCAGTGCGTCTGCCTGGTGGATGCGCAGTCGACCGCGTCCGGCCAGTGCCTCCGCCAGAGGTCCGACGAGGTCACGGTCCAGCTCGATCACGTCCAGCTCACCCGCGGCCTCGAGCAGCCCGCCCGTGAGGGCGCCGCGGCCGGGCCCGATTTCCACCAGGTGCTGTCCGGGCGCCGGCGCCACGGCCGCGACGATGCGGCGGATGGTGCCTGGATCGTGCAAAAAGTTTTGCCCAAAACGCTTGCGCGCTCGGTGCTCGATGGGTGCGGGCTGCAACATGGCGGCTTTGGCTCTGGGTGGGTACTGGCTGTCGGCAGCCTGACGCGCATCATCAATGCGTCAGTCCCACCGGGCAAGTAGGCTTGCTGTCGAGCCCGTTCGCCTGCACTTGTGGACAAAACCTATACAACCCGCGCCGCGCGCGTCGACAGGAGTAGCTTTATGGCCGCAGTCGTCAACCCCCCTCGACGTCAGGGGCGTGCTGTGCCGAGCCGTCGCTTGAGCCGTCTTTGGCACATCGGGCGTGCCACCACAGACCTCGCCGTCGGCGTCGGCGTGCGCGGCATGGTCCAGCTCGCGCGCACCCGCTCGAGCGATGAGCCGACCCGCATCCAATTGAGCCCTGCCGCGACCAAGCGCTTCACAAATCGCCTCGCACGCATGCGCGGCGCCGTGATGAAAATGGGTCAGCTCATGTCCATGGACGGCACAGACGTGTTCACGCCTGAGGCGGCGGCGATCATGGCGGAGCTGCGCGATCGCTCCGAGCCCATGCCCATGAGCCAGCTCAACCGGGTGCTGGAGGCCGAGCTGGGCCGAGAGTGGCGTAAACGCTTCCGTCGCTTCGACTTCCAGCCCCTGGCCGCTGCGAGCATCGGCCAGGTGCATCGGGCGGAGACGCAGGATGGCCGCCTGCTGGCGCTCAAGGTCCAGTTCCCCGGGGTGCGCGAGAGCATCGATAGCGACATCGACAACCTGGGCTTTCTGGCGCGCAACCTCGGCATGGTGCCCAAGGGCATGGACGTCGGGCCGCTCTTGGAGGAGGCCCGGGTGCAGCTCCATCAGGAGGCAGACTACGCGGCGGAGGCGGCTTCCCTGATGCGCTACCGGGCGTTGGTGGGCGATGACAAGGACTTCTTCGTGCCCGCGGTGCACAGCGATCTCAGCACCGATCGACTCTTGGCCATGGACTTTGCCGCGGGTGAATCCATCGACCACCTCTCGGAGGACAGGTACAGCCGCGCGGAGCGCGACCGCGCCGCGAGTCTCTTGGCGCGGCTGACGCTGCGTGAGCTGTTCGAGTTCGGCCTGGCACAGACCGACCCGAACTTTGGCAACTACCTCTACGACGCCGCCAGTGGGCGCGTTGTCCTGCTCGATTTCGGTGCCACGCTGGCCGTGCCGGGTGAGATCGCCGCGCAGTATCGGGCGCTGGCCCACGCCGCCCTGGCAGACGACGTGCCCGGCCTGCGGGCGGCAGCCACAGCGCTCGGCTTCATGGCGCCGGACGCCGACGCCGCCACGGCCAACGCCCTCATCGAGATGATTCGCCTCTCGTCGCAGGTGCTTGAGCCCGGCGCCTACGATTTCGGCCGTTCGGACCTCTTCGAGCGGCTGTTCGTCAAGGGTCGGGACCTGTACATGGAGGAGGTCTTCAGCCAGCTCCCAGAGCCCATCACCATCTTCTTGCAACGCAAGTTCGCCGGTATGTTCATGCTCTGCCGGCGGCTGCGGGCGCGCGTGGACCTGCGCAGCATGCTCGCGCCGTACCTCTGAAGCGAAAGGCGTCGCTCGCGCTGTGGCGGTTATTCCAGCTGCAGGAGCAGCGCCCACTGCGCATCGGTGACGGGCATGATGGAGAGTCGGTTGCCGCGGCGTACCAGGGGCAGGTCCGCCAGCGGGCTGTCGGGCTCAGCGGTGACCATTGCCTTCAGTTCCGTCAGCGTGATGGTGCGCTTGAGGTGTCGCACATAGCGTAGGTCCACCATGTACCAACGCGGATTGTCCGGGTCGCTCTTCGGGTCGTAGTACTTGGCGTTTGGGTCGAAGGCGGTGTGATCCGGATAGCCTTCACGGACCACCTCCGCGATGCCGACGATGCCCGGCTCCTTGGTGTTGGAGTGATAGAACAACACCTGATCGCCTAGGCGCATCTCGTCGCGCATCATGTTGCGGGCTTGGTAGTTGCGCACGCCGTCCCAGGGCTCTGTTTGCGCCGGGCGGGCGGCCAAATCATCGATGCCGAAGGCATCGGGCTCGGATTTCATCAGCCAGTGGGCCATAGCGGGTCTAGGTCCTTCGGTTTCAGCAAGGGTCGGCGGAGATGGCGGCGCGCAGTGCCGCGCGTCCCGCCGATATCCACGAGGTCATCGGCGATCTTCCCTATACTGCACCGGGAGCCCGCCCCCGGACCAGGACTGCGCTACAGCGGATCGATTGCCGGGAACGCCCCATTCATGCTTCGACGTTTTCGACGGGAGTCACCACCATGCACGCGAGAACCGCCACCGCCGCCGCCATTGCCCTATTGCTTGGCACAGGCGGCACCCAGGCCCTGGACATGGGCGATATGATGAACCCCTCCAAGTGGCTCGGCAGTAATAAAGATGAGCCGAGGGCGCAGCCGATGCCCCCACAGATCTATCCGAACACGCTGCCACCGCAGCAGCTGCAACAGCCCGCACAGCAGATGTCACAGCCCGCACCGGTGCAGGCTCAGACCCAGCAGCAGGCACCACCGCAGGGGCAGCCCGGCATGCAAGATCAGCCGCAGCAGATGCCGCAGCAGGTCGCGCCAGCACCAGGCGGCTACGCCCCGGGCTACGGCTATGATGCGCCGCCCGCCTATCCCCAGGCGGCACCGGGCTATGGTGCACCGGGCTATGGGGCGCCGGGTTATGGCGCACCGGGTGGTTATGGCGCACCGGGCGGTTATGGCGCACCGGGTTATGGCGCACCGGGCTATCCGCCCGCCGGCTATGGCCAGATGCCCGGCTACGGTGGCTACGCCCCCGGCCCCGATTATGGACCCGCCTACGGGCCCGACTACGGCTCAGGGTACGGCCCCGATTATGGACCTGCCTACGGACCCGCCTATGGGCCAGACTACGGCGGCCCGGAGTCTGAGCGCGGCGGCAGCGGCTTTAACCCGATGAACATGATGCGTGCCCCCATGCGCATGATGGGCAGCGATAAAAACTGACCAACCTCGGCGGCCGGACGCGTTTGTGTCCGGCGCCTCTGCGACCCATCTCCCGCACTGAGCCGTGAACCCGATTCAACCTGAGCGTCGGAGACCTGCAGGACATGGAGAACCGCCCCGCCATCAAGACCGCGCTGCCGAAGCACCGCTACCAAATCGCTGACTACAGCGCGACGGTGCTGGGCGACATCGAGACCGATGAGCCGCTGCGTTACCGCTGGATTCTGGCCCTGGTGCCCATGGGCAGCAGCGAGCCGACCCTCTACATCTGCGCCCAGCAGGCGGCCCCGGAGCGGGCCGCGACGGGAGCTTACGACCTCCGCGTCGTGTCGGACGCCCTCACGGATGTCGTCGACACTGCCGAGCATTGGGGCGACCTAGAGCCCTTTTCCGAACAAGCGCTGGACCTGGCCTGCCAGGTGCTCGGACTCAAGCAAGAGATGGTGGTCAAACTGATGTGACTGCTGCCCCCATTGCTTCCGCCAACCGCCTGAGATCAGCCGCCTGAGATCAGCCACGGGAGAGCAGCAGCGTGTCCAAGGTGCCGCGATACTGCTCGATGCGGGCGGCGATGCCGGCGAGGTCCTGCTCCAGCTTTGCCGTGCCTGCGGCGAGTTCCTGCGCAGCTGCCCGAGCGCCTTCCCGCTCCGCAGTGGCCGCCGACCGACGCCGGCGGATCTCCGCCAACTCGCGCTCCAGTTGCTTCAGCTCCCGTGCGGCCTGCCGCCGCCGGCGGCTGTCGGCGTCGCCGGTGAAGGGCAGACCGCCGCCGCCTTGGCGGCCGTCCAACACCACCCGCAGGGCACCCTCGCGGATCTTTAGCTCGTGCTCCCGCAGCGCCAGTTGTTCCAACTCCGCCTCTAGAGCTGCGGCGCGATCCGTGCGTTCACTGCGGCGGGTCCGCAGCGTCGCGAGTTCGTTCCGCAGCTGCGCCTCCACCGTGTGCTCCTGATCCAATAGCGTGCGGGTCTCGCGGATGCGAAGCTCGCGGGTCTCCATATCGCGTTTGGCCTGGTCGTTGGCCGCTCGCTGGTTGAGCTCTCGCTCCTTGAGTCGCCGATGGTCATCCAGCGCCAGCTGCTTGCGCCTGGCCTGGTCCCGCTCGCGGCGCTCGGTGAGCGCCAGCTCGCGCCGCCGGCGGTCCAGCTCCGCCTCGGCCTCAGTCCGCTGCTGCTCCCAGGCCTCGCGCTTCGCCGCCAGCTCCTCGTCCAGGCGTTTGCGCTCCGCCTCGAACCGCTCCGCCATCTCGGCCAGTGCGGTCGCGTGCGCTTGTTTTGCCTCTTCGCGCCGCTGCGCGATCTGCTCCAGCTCCGCATCCGTCTCGGCCGACAGTCGACGCTCCGCCTCCCGGGTCTGGGCGGCGAGCTCCTGCTCGCGGGCGGCCAGCTCCGCTTCCTGGCGGCGGCGCTCCAACCGCAGGCGTGTGTCGATGTCCTCGCGCCGGCGCTCCAGCAGCTCCGCCTCGTACTGCGTGTCCATCAGCAGGCGCTTGAGCCGCGCCTCCGCCGCATGCACGGCTTGGAAGCGCGCCGCATAGCCCTCCGGGTCGCGCTCCCAACGCTCCCACAGCCGTGCGAAGTCCGCCGGCGAGAGCCGCCGCACCGGATCGTTGTACTGCGTGAAGCCGGCGATGTGTGCCAGCCCGCCGGCGAGATACTTGCGGTAGTGCAGTTGCACCGACTCGCTGAAGTAGGCGTGCACCGCCGGCGGCTCGAAAAGCTTCAGCGCCAGGAGCGCGAAGAACAGAATGCCGAGCGCCGCCTGGGCGAACCCCTCGACGGTTTCGAAATGGGGCACGCCCGCTTCCCCCGGGCTGGTGCGCAGTTCCGACAGGCCTTTGGAGCGGGCCGCGAAGGTGAGCTTGGGCGCATCGGCGGGCGGCTGCTCGGCCACCACCTCGGCGGTGATGTCTTCCAGCAGCTGGGTCTGCTCTGCACGCACTTGCTGCAGGGCGTCGCCGCGCTCGGTGATGCGTGTCTCCAGGTCGGCGATGTTGGCCTCGATGGTGGCGAGCCGCTCATTGCGCTGCCGTTGCACCTCCGCGAGTTGCTCCTCCAGTAGGTTGGCGCGGGCGTCCCATTTCCGCGCCTCGGGGCCGTAACCCTCCGGGCGGCCGTCGCGGCCGAGGACCTCGTCACCCACCCGCTGGCGGGCGTCGGCGAGGTCGCGGGTGAGCACTTCCACCTGGGGCGCGAATTCCGCCTCGATCCGATCGCGGCGCTCCCGCTCCCCGGCAAGGGATGCCTCCAGACGGTCGATGTCGCGCTCCAGCGTGGCCACGCGGCTGAGCAGGCCGGCATCGCGCTGCTCGGCGCGGGCGCGCACCTGCTCGCGGAGCGTGATGTCGCGCTGCTGGAAGTACTGCTCCACCTGGGCCTGGTGCCAGGCGACGATGTCGTCGGCGCGGATCAGCTTCTCGATGAACGGTGCGGTCACATAGAGCGAGATCGCAACGATGGCCACGCGCACGGCAATGCCGACATACCAGCGCGCCACGGGCCCGAAACTGCCCTCGTCGTCCATCATGTGGCGGCGGCGCCGGCCCAGGGACGGCCGCTCGGACATGATGAGCGATGCGTCCACAATCCAGACGACGGCGAACAGTAGCAGGAACATGAACGCCGACACCGGCGCCCGCAGCCAAGGTGTGGCGGCGGGTACGAGTGAGGCGCCGACGGCACCCCAGACGAAGCCCTCGATGCTCGCCATCATCAGGATCACGATCCACACGGACCCGAGCCAGACGCCAGCTGCGGGCGTCAGCATGCTGCGCCCGTAGGGCCGCAGGGTGAAAATATCGACCAGTGATGGCCGCCGCGCAAAGCCGCTGTCGGTGGTGGGCTCGGCGTCCCTGCCCCCAGCCGCCGCCCGTCCCGGTAGGCGACGGCGCAACGCATCGAGCAGGCGGCGGCCGGCCGATTCCAAGCGGCCACTGCGGATGCTGGGCTGCGGTGGGGTCATGGCGTTTCAGACCGCGGCGGCTGTTGCCGGTGGGGGGCGAGTGCGTGCGCGCATTATCACCCATCCAAGAGGGTGGAGTCGGCCGAAATACCGACCAGCGTTGGGTCTAACGCAACAACCGGCCGCGCAGAACTTGCTGAAAAGCGACAACAAGACTAGGCTCACGTGCCGTAGGGTTTTGCCGCCTGCGCAGCGCCCGCCGCTATGCGCCCAACGGCGCGTGCAGGCACACCACGCCTGCTCCGGTTGTGCTATATCCCGCCCGCGGATGCCCTCTATCTCCGTCGCGCATGGAGCTTCCGCCGCGCTGCGCTGCCTCCCGCACTGACCAGAACAACGGATCTGGTTTTCGTTTAGTCGCCTAAGCCGGATACCTGCCGCCTCTCAGCTATGCCAACTCTGCCTGTCTTGCTAATTCGTGGGCCTGCACTCGGCCTATTCGCGACGCTGTTCATCGTTGCGCTCGGCACCCCCACCGTCGCCATGAGCGCCGATTCGCCTGCGCCGGAGGGCCTGCGTGAGGCGGGCTGGCTGCAAAGCATTCGCCTGGAGCCGTATCGGGTGCGCGTCACCGCCAAGCTGGACACGGGGGCGAAGTCCAGCGCCATCCACGCGACGGATATCGAGCGCTTCGAGCGCGGCGGCGTGGAGCGTGTGCGATTTTCGTTGTTTCAGGACCACACCAAGCAAGCGGGTGACAAGCTCACCTACGACCTGCCCATTGCCGGCAAGGTCCGCATCAAGCGCAGCCCCGGCAAGCCCCTGCAGGAGCGCGTCACCGTGCGGCTCAGCTTCTGCATCGCCGGCGAGGTGATGGACGCCGAATTCAGCCTCGATAATCGGGCCAACCTGAATTATCCGGTGCTGCTCGGGCGGGAGTTCCTGCGCGAGCATTTCCTGGTCAACTCGGCCGAGACCTTCATGCTGCCCTTCGACTGCCCGCCCGCGGAGAAGCCGCGCAAGAAAAAGGCGGCCAAGTCGCCGGCCAAGGACGCCGACTGATGCCGCTGCCGTTCATTGCGCGCCTGTCGCCGCTGGCGGTCATTGCGCTGCTGCTGGCGGGCGTCGGCTTCGGCATGACCCTGCTCAAGGCGGTGCGCTATAACGTGCCGCTGCTGCCGGAGCTCACCACCGCCGTGTGGACGGCGGAGGCGCGCATTGGCTTCCGCGGTGAAGGCGGTGCGTCCCGGGTGGAGTTCCTGCTGCCGCCGCGGGTCTCGATGCAGCGGGTCATCGACGAGAACTTCGTCTCGCGCGGCCACGGCCTCGCGATCCTCGAGGGCGACGGGCGCTCGCGCGAGGCCACCTGGACGTTGCGGCGCACGCCCACGAGCGAGCAGGCCCTTTACTACCAGGTGCAGGTGCGCGGTGGTCCGGTGCTGACGGACGCTTCGGTGCCGCCCTTCCCACCGGTGCCGGACTACAAAGAGCCACTCGGTTCAGCCATACAGGCGGTGCTCAGCCAGGCGCGTGCCCGCTCTGCCGACGTCTTCTCCTTCACCGAGCAGACGCTGTTGCTGTTGGCCGATCGGGAGAACGAAAACGTCAAGGTCATCCGCAACGTCAGCGACCGCCGCAGCTGGCAACACATGGTGGCGGAGATCCTCGCCGGCGCCCGCATCCCGACCCGCATCGCCTATGGCTTGTCACTGGACAGGCCGCTGGCGGAATCGGGGCTCACGCCCTGGCTGGAGGTGCACAACGGTAAGGAATGGCGCGGTTACAACACCACCACGGGCGCGCCGGGTTACCCCCCCGGGTTCTTTATATGGCGCTATGACGATGCCAATCTGCTGCGCGCCGGGGGCGTTCGTAATGCGAGCGTGAGCTTCTCCACCACCCAAATCCGGGTGCCGCAGATCGACGTGGCGGAGCTCACCGGGGCCGCCTTTGCGGTGCAGCTCTTTGGCATCGATCTGACGCGGCTGCCCGTGTCGGTGCAGAACCTCTATCACGTGGTGCTGATGCTGCCCCTCGGGGCGTTGGTGGTGGCCTTCATGCGCGTCGTCATTGGGGTGCCGACGTTCGGCACCTTCATGCCCATCCTAATCGCGCTGGCCTTTCGCGAGACGCAGCTCATCTGGGGCTTGGCCCTGTTCTTGACCCTGGTCTTCGTTGGGCTGTCGCTGCGGCTGGCCCTGGCACAGCTGCGGCTGCTGCTGGTGCCCCGGCTCGCGGCCATTCTGGTTGTGGTGGTGTGCCTGATGCTAGCCGTAACGGTCCTCAGCTTCCGCCTCGGTGTCGAGCAGGGATTGTCCATCGCGCTGTTTCCGATGGTGATCCTGGCCATGACCATCGAGCGCATGTCCATTGTCTGGGAGGAGCGGGGGTTCGTGGAAACCGCCAAGGAGACCCTCGGCTCCCTGGTGGTGGCCATCTGCGGCTACTACGTCATGAACGAGCCGCATCTGGACCACCTGATGTTCTACTTCCCGGAGCTGCTGCTGGTGGTGCTGGCCGCGACGCTCCTGCTCGGTGCCTATAGCGGCTATCGGCTCACCGAGCTGTTCCGCTTCGGCGCCCTGTCGCGGGCCAGCTGAGCCATGGCGGAGGCCGACGGACAGGGCGCGGCAGGCGGGCGCCGGGGTAGCTGGGGCGGCAACTGGCTCCGGCGCTGGCAGGCGCTGCGCGGGGGTGGCGTGCTCGGCATCAACGCCCGCAACCGTAGCTATGTCATGCGCTGGAATCCGCGCAGCAAATACCCCCTGGTGGATGACAAGCTCACCACCAAGCGCTTGGCGCTGGAGGCCGGCTTGGCGGTGCCGGAGCTTTACGGGGCCGTGCGCTTCCAGGGCGAACTGATCCATCTGGACCGGCTGCTGAACGGGCTCGAGTCCTTCGTCATCAAGCCCGCCCATGGTAGCGGCGGCGATGGTGTACTCGTCATCACCGACCGCCGCCGCGGCCTCTTCATCAAGGGCGATGGGCGCGCCCTGACGCTCAGGGACATCGAGTTTTTCGTCTCGAACATCCTCAGCGGCGTGCACTCCCTGGGTGGTATCCCCGACGTCGCCATGATCGAGTACCGGGTGCGCCCGAGCCGGCTCTTCGACGCCATCAGCTACCGCGGGGTGCCGGACATCCGGCTGCTGATCTTTCGCGGCATCCCCACCATGGCCATGGTCCGCCTGCCCACCCGCGCCTCAGACGGCAAGGCCAATCTGCACCAGGGCGCCGTGGGTGTGGGCATTGCGCTCGCCACCGGCGTCACCGGCCACGGGGTCATCCGCGATGTTGTCATCGACGAGCACCCCGACTTCGGCACGGGGCTGGCGGGCCATGTCATTCCGGACTGGGAGCAGCTCCTCGCCACCGGTGCCCGCTGCGCAGACCTCACGGGGCTCGGCTACTGCGGCGTCGACCTCGTGCTCGACGAAGACCGCGGCCCCATGATGCTCGAGGTCAACGCCCGCCCGGGCCTCGCCATCCAAATCGCCAACCAAAGCGGCCTGGAGCGGCGGCTCAAGACCATCGAAGCCATGCGCGACCTACCGACGGACGTCGGTGACCGCATCGCCCTCGCGCGCGAGCTCGCAATGCGCCCGGACCTCATGGTGGTCGTGCCACCCAGCGCGCCCGCAGCGACCGAGCCAGCACCGACCGCGCCGGCAGCGGTGCCCATCGCTGTGCCGGAAGGCACCCCCGCGCCCAGCGCTCCCGCGCGGGAGCCCGCAGCCACGCCCGTATCCAACCAACCGCCCACCGCCAACCCTACACCCACGGCGGACCAGCCCGCACCGCCCCGTTCAAAGCCGCGCCGCATCCTCATCCCGACCCCGCCCCCGCCCGATCAAGCGCCAGCCCCGCACCGCAAACCCGGCGAGCGCGTCAGCGTTTAGGCACGCGGCTAATCGCCCCTTGCTCTTGCCGGATGGGACATTCGTCCAGTCCGAAACGGTTTCTGCGCAAGCGGCGTGATTGGGCTTGTCCGGTTTTACCGCACACCGCCCTCGGCAAGCTTGCGGTGAGTGCCGAGTCATGTTGCGCTGGTTTACAAGACCGGACATCGTCCACGCTGCAGCCTTTCCCCCATCTGATGTCGTCCATCGCGGCCATGACTCCCCCGTCGCTGACGCTCAAGCGCCTGCGTTTCCAGTGCGAGGCGCTCGACCCGATCCGCCTGCCGCCCTACAGCGGCTCGGCCTGGCGCGGCGTCATCGGCCGCAGCCTGCGCCACAGCGTCTGCGTCACCCGCCAGCCAACCTGCGACGGCTGCCTGCTGCGCACCCAGTGCGCCTACTCGACCTTTTTTGAATCCCCGCCGGCCTCTCCTGAAACCGCCGCGCGCTACAACGCGCTGCCGCACCCCTTCGTGCTCGAGCCCGAACCGCCCGGGCGGCGCGAAATCGGCCCCGGTGAGCCACTCGGCGTCGGCATGACCCTGATCGGCCCAGCGGGCGCCTTGGCCCCCTACCTGATCCATGCCGTGCAGCGCGCCGGCAGCCGCGGGCTCGGGCGCGAAGGCGGGCGCTTCAGCCTGCAGGCGGTGCAGCAGGAAACGGCCCTCGGCAGCGACCACTGGCAGCCCATCTACACCGCCGAGGACGCCACGCTGGTGCCGGCTGAGACGCGGCCCGCGCCGCCGGCGCCCGCGCCCTCCACGCTGCGTCTGCAACTGCACACCCCCCTGCGCCTCAAGCGCAACGGCCGCTACCTCGGCGCCCGCGACCTTGATGCGCGCGACCTGCTCGGCGCGCTGGCCACCCGGTTGGAGACGCTCGCCGCTTTCTATGGCGACGCCCGCGAGCCCTTTGCACGCGCCGACGCCCACGCCGCCATCAACCAGATCACACTGCACCCGCAACAGCTGCAATGGGTCGATTGGACGCGCTACTCCTCGCGGCAACGCACGCACATGCAACTCGGTGGGCTGCTCGGGACGCTGCAGCTACAGGGTCCGGGCCTGCCCGCCCTCTGGCCACTGCTCGTGCTCGGCCAATGGCTGCACGTCGGCAAGGCCACCAGCTTCGGGCTCGGGCGTTATCGCGTCGTCACCGCGGATACTGCCGATGCTTGAGCGGGGCCGGCAAGCTTGCCGGCACAGCAAGCGGCGCCGGCAAAGACCAAGCTGCGAACGATCGTCGGCAAAGGCCGCCGGAGCGGTAGCTAAGGAAAGGACAGCATGGACGCGGCCGACGGCCAGCCCGCTCTGGCGGGAAACCAGGCAACTCAGGAGTTCCACCATACATGGCCGACAATGGCATCGCCCCGGCGCAAGGCACCCCTAGCCTGCGTCCGCCGCATCACTACCCGCGCCGCGTGCTGCTCGCCGTGGCCGGGCTGACGCCGCAGATCGTCACCGAGACCCTCTACGCGCTGGCCGTCGCGCCCGCCGATGGCGCCGCCTTCGTGCCCACCGAGATCCGGCTCATCACCACCACCGAGGGCGCCGAACGCGCC
>CAZGCI010000019.1:0-52021 GCA_964524185.1 uncultured Thiohalocapsa sp.
CCGCCCCGCCTTCCCCCTCCCCGCCAAGGCTTGTGGCCGGACCCGTTGGGTCCGGCTTTTTTTGTGGCCGATGGCCGCTGGCTCGGCCTGCTGCGCTAGGCCTCTGCGTTGGCGAGCGCTGGCCCGCGGCGCAGGATCAGCTCCTGGGTCGGGTAAGCGAAGCTGATGCCGGCCTCCTCGAAGCGGCGGTGGATGCCGAAATTCATGCCCTGCTGGATGTCCATGTAGAGGGCGTAGTCTGGACTCAGCACGTAATAGACCACCTCGAAGGTCAGCGCATAGTCGCCAAACTCGAAGAAGTGCGCTCGATCGAAGCGCGTGTGTGGCTGTTCCTCCACCGCTTCCCTTAGCATGCCCGGGATGCGCTCGAGTAATAGACGCGGCGTGTCATAGACGACGCCGATGCGAAAAACGATGCGCCGTTCCTTAAAGTGCTTGAAGTTGTGGATACGACTACCGAGCAGGTCGCTGTTGGACAGCACGATTTGCTCGCCCGAGAGGCTGCGGATGCGGGTGGTCTTGACGCCGATGTGCTCGATGACCCCGAGCGTGTCGCCCGACATGACGAAGTCTCCGACGCGAAAGGGCTTGTCGAGAATAATCGCCATGGAGCTGAACACATCGCCGAGGATGCTCTGCAACGCGAAACCGACGGCCACACTGCCAATGCCGAGCGCGCCCAGCAGGCCGGCAATGGGGTAATTGAAGTAGGCCAGCAGGGAGACGACGACCGTGACCCAGATGCCGACCCGGATGAAGACCATCATCACGCCGTAGCCGGTGACGGTGGAGGGGTCGCGCATCTCCTGGCGGGTGCGCTTGCGGTTGAAGTAATCCACCATCGCCGCGTTGGCCCAGATGCCGAGCTGGGCATAGAAGGCGATCACCAGCAGGGTCCAGAGCCAACTCTTCACCGTGGGGCTGGCGAGCCCGGAGAAGACCATCGCCACGAAGAAGGCCGCGATCAACACGAAAACCTGATTGGTGCTACCGGCGATGGCAGAGAGGGCGAGACGCAGGTCGCCGAGCTGGGCCTGTGAGCTCTTCGCGCGGCGCCGCTGCAGAGCCCGGCGTGCACCGAAGCGGATGAGTGACGTGGCAATCAGCACCGCCACGAACATCGCCAAAGCCGCTAGCAACTCCCCGAGCCGGATGCCGTGATCGCCGATGACCAACAGTTCGGCCTCCCACCAATTGGCCAGCGTCTCCTGCGCCTGCAACAGCTGCAGAGAAATGTCCCGATCCTGCACCTCGGCCTCGAGCTGCCGGCGCATGCCCTCAAGCAGGGCGACGAGGCCGTCCTGCGTCTCCAGCAGCGCGCGGCCATGCCCCTCGGCGAGGTCATGCGCCGCGGTGCGGGCCGCGAACGCCTCGAGCATGCCGTCGCTCAGGCTCGGATCGTCCAGGCGACGCGCCTGCGCAAGCTGGATCGAGCGCAGGGCACCGAGCCGGCCTTCGACGTCGGTTTGTTCGGCTCGCACCGTGGCGGCGGTGTTGATCACCTGCCGCAGGAGTGCCGGCAAGTCCGCGGCTTCTGGGTCATTCATGAACTGGTAGCGCAGCTCCCAGAGCCTACGCTGCTCCGCAAGATTGGCCATGGCCAAGGCCACGGAGTCGACGCTGGCACGGGCTGCGGACTGCTCGGTTTCGCGCGCTTCGACCCAGGCTTCGAGATCACGCCGCTGGGCCTCGGTGTCGGTTCCAGTATCGGTGGCCGCCAGCCGCTCCCGCGCACGAAAGAGCGCCGCCTCGGCCGCATCGCCCTGACGCTCCAGCCCCTCCAATTCCTCACGCATCGCGTCCTCTCGCGCCGTGAGCTCGGCCAGCCGTTGCTCAAGTGCCGCCCGCGGCAGTACCACGCGGCCTTCCAACGCGCGCACCCGGGCGGCCAGTACGGATTCCCGCGCCTGCGCCAGCTCATCCTGCTGCTGTGCGGACGCCACTGCGTCCTCCGCAGCAGCCCGGTTCTGGCGGGCCAGCAGCTCCTGCAACCGTTTGACCTCCAGCGCCTGCTCAAGGGCCTCACGCTCGGCCTCCTCGGCGTCGCTCGAAGCGGTGAGCCGGTCACGCGCCGCCCGCCGCTCGCGCACGGCCGCGTTCAGCGCCCGCTCGGCAGCGGCCGCGCGCCGTCGGGCTGTCTCGATGCGGGTCTCCGCCACATCGGCGGTGGCCTGGCGCAGGGCCAGCTCGGCCTGTGCTTGATCGAGCAGCGAGACGAGAAAAGGCGGCTCCAAGCCGATGCCGTCGCGCTCGATTGCACCGAGCTGCTCGCGCGCCTGTTCGATCTCACCGGCGAACTGCTCGAAGCGCTCGCTCAGGGTCGCACGGCGCTGCACCGTCAACCGCAGGTCCCGCAGCAGCTCGATGCGGCTCGTCAACAGCGCCGCGCGCGCCCCCAGGGCGCCATCCTCAGCCGCGAGGTCGGCGGCCTCCATCAGCACCTCATCGGCCGGGTCGCCAGCCGGCTCATCGGCCAGCGCAGCGACCTCCGCAGCTCCAGCCTCGGTCGCTGCCAGGGCCGCCTCCTGCTCCGTCAAACGGACGTCGATCAGATCCAGGGTCTGCTGGAAGTCGTCCGTCGAGCGCATCGGCTGCGGCAGTTCCGGCAGGCCCACCGTGGCGGGGTCGAAGGTCAGGGCTTCGTGGTGCTCGGTCGCTGCCGCACTTGGTGCTGCGGCGGTCTCTGCGCCATCTGCGGCCTCGGCATCGTCGCTCGGCACGGCCGCCGACGGCGGGTCGGCTGCTGCTGCTGGGAATGGGGTCAAGGAGAGGCAGAGGAGGAGCAAAAAGCCGCGCGCGGCTCGCGATACAACCATGAAGACTCCAGGGTGGGTTGAGGCGTTCGGGGTGTCGTCGGTGCTGCGTTTGAGGGGCTGAAACGCCCGGATAGCAGCCGGTGATGCAAGGCGGATGCTTGCTGTGAAAAAACGCAGCCTGTGCGTTATGGTGCCCGCTTGAACCGTCAGCGTCCAGCCGACAGACCGGCCCGCGCGTGCGAAAGAACCCGCGGCTGGTGTCGGTCTGCTCGGGTATCAACGCCCACCTCCGCCGGCTGGCTGATGGTGGCGTCAGCCGCACTGGCAGCCCTGCGCGCACGCGTCAAACGGACGGGGAGAGCACATGTCCAACCGAGTCGGTGTCGCCTGCGAGAGCACGCGCCGCGAGCCTGGTAACGGTGAGGAGCCCACCGGGGCACCGCGCATTCTCATCATCGGTGGCGGTTTCGCCGGCACCAGCGCGGCGCGAACGCTGGAGCGCCGCCTGCCGAGCGCCGACATCCGGTTGCTCTCAACCGAGAATCACCTGACGTACAACCCCCTGCTTCCGGAGGTGGTGGGTGCGTCGGTGCTGCCGGGGCATGTGGTGGCGCCGCTGCGGCAGATGCTGCGTCGGGCCCAGGTGCATCAGGTCCACGTGACCAGCATCGACACCGCTGCGAAGCAGGTGCATTACCGCGGCGGACCCGAGTCCGGCAGTTTCGACTACGACCATCTGGTGCTCGCCTGCGGCAGCAGTGCCAACCAGCAGATGATTCCCGGCATGGCAGAGCACGCGCTGCCGCTCAAGACCCTCGGCGACGCACTGCACCTGCGCAACCGTGTCATCGCCCGGCTCGAGCAGGCGGAGCTGACGCGCGACCCCACACTCCGGCGCTGGCTCAGCACCTTTGTGGTCGTCGGCGGCGGCTTCTCCGGGGTGGAGGTGGCAGGCGAGATCAGCGACTTCCTCCAGGCCAGTCGGCGCTGGTATCGCCACCTCCAGTCCGAGCCGGCGCGGGTCGTGGTTGTGCACGGCGGACCGCGCCTGCTGCCGGAGCTGCCCGAGCGCCTCGGGCGCTTCGCCGCGCGCTGGCTCGCCCGGCACGGCGGGGTGGATGTGTACCTCGAGACCCGAAGCCGTGCGATGGATGCCCGGGGCGTGGTACTCAACGCCGGCAGGCACATCGACAGGCGCATCAACGCCGGCACCGTCATCAGCACCATCGGCACGGCGCCGAACCCGCTCATCAATGCCCTGCCCGCGGCGAAAGAGCTCGGTCGGCTGTGTCTGGCTGCGGACATGTCCGTGCCCGATCTGCCCGGCGTCTGGGCCATCGGCGACTGTGCCGCGGTGCCCAATAGTCGGGCGAACGGCGCCATGTGTCCGCCGACGGCGCAATTTGCACTGCGCCAGGGGTCGCAGCTCGCGGCCAACATTGCGCGGCATGAGCGGGGCGAGCCCACCCGCGCCTTCGGCTACCAGCCCAAGGGCCTCATGTCTGCCATCGGACACAACCGCGCCGTGGCCCGCGTCTACGGCATCAATCTATCCGGGTTCGTCGCTTGGCTGCTGTGGCGGGGCTTCTACCTGCTCTACATTCCCACCTTTGCGCGCAAGGCCCGCGTTTACCTGGAATGGAACTGGGCCATGTTCTTTCCGCCGGACATTGCGCATCTGCGCTTTGCGCGCACCGGCCATGACGACCGACTGGACGATGAGACCCAGGGCACGCGGTGATCGGTCAAGTGCTCTTTTTAGGTTGAATCAGCCCTTAGCGGGGATGTTCGATGATGAGCCTGGAGTCGACGGCGCCGACGCCCGGCACCTGTGCTGCTAAGTCTTCTGCCACCATGCGCTCCGCGGAGGATGTGACGGCGCCGCTCAAGATGGCGGTGCCATCGCGAGCCTCCACCTTGATGCTACGGGCGTTGACGGTGGTGTCGAATGCGAGCAGACGGCGCAGCCGGCTCGCGATCCAGGCGTCCGGCCGGCTCACGTCTGCCTGTGCTGCCTGGGTTTCGCGGATGTCCGCGATGCGTCCGGGGTCGACGCCGATGTAGTTGAAGACCTCATCGACACCTTCGGTGGTCGCCGCCAGCGCGGCGATGCGATCCTTCGCGGCCGTGGTGCCGACCTCGCCGTTGAGGCGGACCTCGCCGCGGTTGACCTCCACCTCGATGTCGAGCCCCGCCGTGTCCGTTTGCCACGCGAGTCTCTGGCGCAGCCGGGCCGCCGTGGTCTCATCCTGGTTGCGGGTGAAGAGGTCATCCGGCGCGACCGGCAGGTCGGCATCCAGCGTCAGCGCGTTGTCGATCTCGGCGCCGTCCGCCACCAAGGCTGTCAGCGCCGCGGCCAGGCGCCGCTCGTGCTCGTCGGCGACGGCGCCTTCCAAGCGGAGCCCACCGCTGACGGCCTGCACCTGCACCGCGTGGCCGCTCAGTAAGGGGTTCAGATCGATCAGTATTTGTGCGTGGGCGTGGGCGTCGGCGCCGGCGGCCGCGCCTGCGGCCAGAGGGCCGAGCAGAACCGCTGCGATGGCCCGCGCGGCCATGTGGCGGATGCAGCTGGGTTGCGTCATGTTGGGCTCCTTGGGGTGATGCGCCGGTGTTGCGCGCAAGCCGCCGATCACCAGCGAGCGGGGCTTGGGCACGCGATGGCTTTGGCGGCATGGCAGCCTTGGATCGGCGTGGCTCCTTCGGGGTATGCTTACACGAACTGAGACACCAGCTCGGCCCCGATGCGTGAGTGGCGCTGCGCTTGAAGAGAGGAACTAGGAACTAGGAGCTAGGGCCTAGGCCCGAGGGATGGTGCCAATCAAGGTCTTTAGGGTCGACGCGCAGTGGTTCAACCCTGCCCGTATGCGCCGCCGGGACCGCGAGGTTGATGCCTCTGCGCCGATTGTTCGTCCTCAAGCAGGCTAAAACAGCGGCTGACCGCGTGGCGTGTGCTGCAAGCGGTGAGACGCCAGCCGGGAGTCCGTCATCGACATTGCTGAACTGCTCGCCTTTAGTGTCAAGAAGCAGGCATCTGACCTGCATTTGTCTGCCGGGCTGCCGCCGATGATCCGCGTGGACGGCGACATGCACCGTATCAACGTGCCGCCCTTTGACCACCGCACGGTGCATGCGCTGATCTGCGACATCATGAATGATCAGCAGCGCAAGGACTATGCGGCGTTTTTGGAGACGGACTTCTCATTCGAGATCCCGGGCGTCGCTCGCTTCCGCGTCAACGCCTACAACCAAACGCGCGGCGCTGCTGCGGTGTTCCGCACCATCCCGTCCAAGGTCCTCACACTAGAGGACCTCAATGCGCCAGACAGTTTCAAGGACATCGTGAGTGTGCCGCGCGGGCTGGTGTTGGTGACCGGCCCCACTGGCTCTGGCAAGTCGACCACGCTGGCGGCGATGATCGACCACCTGAACGACCATCACTACTCGCACATCCTCACCATCGAGGACCCCATCGAGTTCGTCCACACCAGCAAGAAGTGCCTCGTGAACCAGCGCGAGGTGCACAAGGATACGCTGGGGTTCAGCCAGGCACTGCGCTCCGCACTGCGCCAGGACCCGGACATTATTCTGGTGGGCGAGATGCGCGATCTGGAGACCATTCGCCTCGCACTCACGGCTGCCGAGACCGGCCACCTGGTCCTCGCCACGCTGCATACCAGCTCCGCCGCCAAGACCATCGACCGCATCGTCGACGTCTTCCCCGCGGCAGAGAAGACCATGGTGCGCTCCATGCTGTCGGAGTCGCTGCGCTCGGTGATCTCCCAGTCGCTGCTCAAGAAGACGGGCGGCGGGCGCATTGCAGCGCACGAGATCATGATCGGCACCCCGGCCATCCGCAACCTGATCCGTGAGGACAAGGTCGCGCAGATGTATTCCGCGATTCAAACCGGTCAGACCAGCGGCATGCAGACCTTGGACCAGAGCCTGAAAGACCTGGTCCAGCGCGGTTTGGTCACCAAGGACGACGCGCGGCGTCGGGCCCAGAGCAAGGACGCCTTCCTCTGATTCGGGCAGCACGCGGTCTCGGCCGAGCCTTAGGGTGAAGGGTGCATCGCAGCACGGCGCCGGCCGCTCGCCGGCGGTGGATGGCGGGGCCGGTGAGTTCGGTCAGCGGCACGCCTCTGTGAGCCAGGTCTCCAGGATCAGCTTGGCGGCGTAGGCATCGAGCGCGTCGGTCTCGCGGCGCCCCCCGCGTCGGCGGCCATGGGAGTTGTTGCGCTGTTCGGAGAGGGCACGCTCGGCCGCGAGTGTGGTAAGGCGCTCGTCCACGAGGTGCACCGGGAGGGCGAAGCGGCCTTCCAGTTGCCGCGCGAAGCGCCGTACGGGCTCGGCGAGGGTCTCTTCCTCCGTGTCGTCCATGTTGTGCGGCAGGCCAAGTACGGCGGCTGCAGGGCGCCATTCGCGGATCAGCGCCTCAATGGTCGCCCAGTCCGGGTTGTTGCCGCGGTGGCGCAGCGTCGTCAGCGGACTCGCCGTGCCAGTGACGGTTTGCCCCACGGCGACACCGATCTTGCGGGTGCCGAAATCGAAGCCAAGCAGGGTGGCCAAGGCTTCTCGCTGGCCGGGGTCCTAAGGGGTGGGCAGGCGGCGGGTGCCGCCGATGCGGCCGCAGGAGGGCCGCACGCCGGCCCCTGCCTTAAGCATGCCCCGCCTCTGCGCTCAGCAGGTTCAGGTCGATGCCGAGCAGCTGGGCGGCGGCAAGCCAGCGCTCCGCCGGGGGCAGGGAGAAGATGATGTTGGCGTCCGCTGGGCCGCTTAGCCACGCATTGGCGCTGAGCTCCTCTTCCAGCTGTCCGCCGCCCCAGCCGGCGTAGCCGAGGGCCACAAGCCGTTGTTCCGGACCTTGTCCCTCGGCGAGGGCCTCCAGGATGTCCTTGGAGGTGGTCACGCGGATATCCGGGGTGACAACCAGCGTTGAGTCGAACTCAGCAGGGCCGGCGTGGATGACGAAGCCGCGGTCGGTCTGCACCGGGCCGCCTAAGAACACCTGGGTGTCGGCGACGCCGAGCACGTTGGGCTCGATATCCAGCTGGTCCAGCACCTCGCCGAGCTTGATGTCCATGGGGCGGTTAATGACGATGCCCATGGCGCCCTGCTCGGTGTGCTCACAGACATAGGTCACCGTTCGCGAGAAGTTCGGGTCCTTGAGACCCGGCATCGCGATCAGGAAGTGATTCGTGAGGGAGGTTGCAAAGCTCATGGGCTTAGTATCCGGGGGCGCCCGCTCCGTGGCAAGCAGCGGGTCAGCCCAATGTCAGCACACGCTGGCGCGTGTATGGTTGCAGGCGCTCAATCCCGCCAGCCCAGCCGATGATTGCGCTGGAACTGCCAGACGCGGGTGATATCCAGTACGTCCGTCTCGGCCTTGATGTCGTCCGGGAAGGGCGCGAAGGGCGCCGCGAGCCGAACGATCTTCACCGCGGCCTCGTCCAGCACCTCGTGACCGGAGGAGCGCACCACGCGCACCCCTTCCAAACTGCCGTCCGCGCGCACGGCCACATGCAGGATGAGGCTGCCGAAGAGTGCCCGTTCCCGCGCCTCTGGCGGATAGTTGAGGTTGCCGATCTGCTCCACCTTACGGCGCCAGGCTTCCATGTAGGCGGCGTAGCGATACTCCTTGGTGTGGGTGCTGATGGCCTTGCGGCGCTCGCGGCCGCTGCCCTCGGCATGCCGCGCGTTGATGCGGGCGTTCAGGGCCGCGATCTCGTCACCGCGGGTGGCGAAGATGGTCCCCGCGTCCGGCGCGCTGACGGGGCTCGGCGCCGCGGGCGCGGGCTCCGGCAGCGGCACCGCGGCGCCGAGGCCGCTGAGGATCCCGGCCATGGTCTCCTGTGAGGTGTCGAGCAGCCGTCGGGTGCGCAGCGCGTCCGCCGCGGTGTCCGTGCCCGCCGGGCTGGGGCCGACTCGCGGACTCGCGGGGCGAGATGCGGCCGGATCCGACCCGGCCGCTGCAGTGTCGGCGGGCGCTGGCAGTGGTGTGGTCACAGTCGGCGGTGGGTCTGCCGGCGGTGCCTCCGTGGCGGTACCCGGGGGTAGGTCCGGCAGGGGGATGCTGGCCTCACCAGCCCGGTCCAGCTGCGCCTGCACGGCGTCCGGCGGGGGCTCGGCGGCGTTGGCGGCTGGCTGTTCGACGGTCATCAGCGCGAGCGTGCGCACCGGTGGCGGGGCGGGGTCTGGCTGCTCGAACCCGATGCCAAGCAACAGGAGCAGGTGCACGCCGAGGGCTGCCCCCACGGCTAGCGACATGGGTCCGCGCACGGTGGCAGCGCTACCAGTCCACTCACGCAACGCGCTGCTGTGTGCGGCGCTGTGCATGGTGGCCTCAGGCGTCGGGCTCAGCCGTAGCCACCGGCGCACTGGGGGGCTGGATCAGCGCAACGTCGGTATGGGCATCGAGGAGCTCGATGCGCTCGGCCATCGCAGGTGTCATGTACACCGTGCCCGCGTCGTCGATCAGCAGCACATGGCGCAGGTCGAGCCGCGCGGCGATGTCCTGCCAATCGCTGAGCCCCGCCACCATCAGCGCGTCTGCAGCGGCATCGGCCACGGCGGCAGAGCCCTCGTACAGCACGGTCACGGCCTGCAGGCCAGCGGCGGGCCGGCCGCTGCGGGGATCAATGACAGCGTGGTAGACCTGGCCGTCGTAGATGAAGTTGCGGGCATGAATGCTGCTGGTGAAGACGGCGACGTCGCCCACCACGTCGATGATGCCGAGCACGCCGGCTCCGCTGCCGCGGCGTACCGGCACCCGCCAGGGTCGCCCGGCGCGGTCACCCATGGTGCGCACATCGCCGCCCCTATTGATCATGGCGTCGCGGATGCCGCGTTCGCGCAGATTGTCCATGGCCAAGTCCATCGCATAGCCGACGGCGATGCCGCTGAGGTCGAGCTGCACCGCCGGGTTGTCGCTCTGCAACATGATGCCGTCGATGTAGAGATCCGCCATGGTCGGCGCCGCCGCCACCAGGCGCTTGATGGCGGCATCCTGCGGCGGCGGCCGGCATTCCGGCTCGGTGACGTGGAAGCCCCACAACTTCAGCAGATGGCCGATGGTCGGGTTGAACAGGTTGCGGGTCTTCAGCGCCAGCACCTGGCTGTTGCGCAGCAGCGGCAACAGCGACGGCGGCGCCGCGAAGGGCTCGCCTTTCGGTAACAGCTCGTTGACGCGGATCATCGGCCCAGGCTTCCAGGCGTGGGTGGCGTAGTCCAGAAACAGAAAGTCCTGCTCCACCTCCGCCGAAGCAGCCTGGGCGTCTTCCTTGAGCTTGCCGACGATGCTCAGGTCCACCGCGGCGTCGAAGGCGACGAACTGCGTCGTGTAGACGGGCGTCTCCGCCCCCCGACAGCCAGCCAGGAGGGCGGCCAGCGCCAGTGCGATGCACAGCAGCCAGGCCGGCGCAAACCGGGCGTGGCTGGGACCGGCACAGCCGGGCATGACGGGGTTGCGCGGCCGGTCAGCGCGCACTGAGCCGTGCCTCGATGCAGGTCATCAAGTCGCCGGCGATGTCCGTCCCGTAGGCGCGGTCGATCTCGCGGATGCAGGTGGGGCTGGTGATATTCACTTCCGTCAGATAGTCGCCGATGACATCGAGGCCGGCGAAGAGTACGCCGCGCGCGCGCAGCTCAGGACCCACTTGGGCGGCGATCCAGCGCTCGCGGTCATTGATGGGGTTGGGCTCGGCGCGGGCGCCGGCGGCGAGGTTGCCGCGGGCATCGTCCGCCGAGGGGATGCGGGCCAGTACGTAGGGCACCGGCTCGCCGTCCACCAGCAGCACGCGGCGGTCACCCTGGCTGATCTCCGGGATGAACCGCTGCGCCATGCAGAAGCGCCCGCCGTGGTCCGTCAGGGTCTCGATGATGACGCCGGTGTTCGGGTCGCCGTCGCGCACGCGAAAGATGGAGCGCCCGCCCATGCCGTCCAACGGTTTCAGCACCGCGTCGCCGTGGGCCGTGATGAACTCCCGCAGCAAGGCCGCGCTGCGGGTCACCGTCAGCGGCGGCGCGCAGTGCGGAAAGTGTGCTGTGAAGACCTTCTCATTGGCGTCGCGCAGGGTGCGCGGGTCGTTCACCACCAGGCAACCGTCCGCGGCCGCCAGCTCCAGCAGATAGGTGGCGTAGACATACTCCATGTCGAAGGGTGGGTCCTTGCGCATCAGCACCGCATCCAGCCCGCCCAGCGGGCGGCGCTCGGGCGCGCCCAGCGTGAACCAGCCCGTTGCATCATCCGTAACCTGCAGCGGGCGCATCACTGCCTGCGCCGCACCCGCCAGCAAGCACAAGTCCGCGAGCTCCATGTACCACAAGGCCCAACCCCGCCGTTGGGCCGCCAGCAACATCGCAAAGGTACTGTCCTTTGCGATCTTGATGGAGCCGATGGGGTCCATGACGACGCCAATGTCTCGTTTCATGCGAGGAGTTTACCGCAGAAGCGCAGGTTGAACGGGCGCTGGCGGCGTGCCGCCCCGCGGGCGTGTCTGGGGCGTCCCGTCCGCGACTGCCGCTGTTTCTCAGCTCAAAGAAAAGCCCCGGGGCTCGGGGGAAGCCGCCGGGGTAACGTCGCCCGATCGCTCGGGGACTGATCCGCCGGGAGGGGGAGACCCGACGGACTGGCGCCGATCAGCGCTTACCTATTCAGAGTGCGAGACCTGGGATTTGTTCCGCCCGTTTCAAACAAGCGCTTAAATGACAAATCGGTCATCTACGCGCCAGCAGGAGCGCTGCGGGTCAGCCGCGGCTTCGGCATCAGAGCAGGATCACTTGCACGAATTCCGACGGGCGCAGGATCTCGTCCGAGCGCGCATCGAAGATGACGTCCATCTCATAGACGGCGCCGTCGGGATCGATGCGTACGGCCTCGACGCCCAGGCTGTAGATCGTTGCGGCGCGGCGCTCCCCGCGCACGATGACGCCGGCGGACTGGCCCGGGCGATAGCGCCTGAGCACGTCGGCGGTCACCAGGGCGCGGGCGAGCATTCGGTCTGTGGGTGCCACGGCCACCAAGGGTGCTTGTTGCAGGCTGGTGTAGATGACGGCGCCATCATAGGCGTTGCGCTGGACGACGATGCCCTCGAAGGGCGCGCGCAGCTCGGTGCGCTCCAGCAGCACCTCGGCGGCGGCGACGGCGGCGCGCTCCGACTCCTGTTCGGCGCGCGCCGCGGCAAGCCCGAGCTCGGCCTCCTTGAGCTCTTCCATGGCGATGAGGCCCCGGTCGAAGAGCTCCTGCGCGCGGTCGAGCTCGCGCTGGGCGTCGTCTAAGGCGATGGTGCGGCGGGTGAGCCGCGCTTTGGCCTCCAGGAGGCTGGCCTGAGCTTCACGCTGGTCCATGCGCAGCAGCAGCTCCCCCGGCGCCACGTGCTGGCCGGTGGTGACGAAGACGCGCTCGACGACGCCGTTGGCCACCGCGCGCATCTCGACGCGGTGCACCCATTCGAGGCGGCCGCTGAGCTGGAGTGCCGCGGCGTCGGCCGTGGCGAGCAGGAGCAAGAGCGCCGCCGCGGCGGGCCGGGTCTGATGCCAGTGCATTACGGGGCATCCTCCGCAGGCTGTGCGTCAGTGGTTGCGCTGACCGGCTGTGTTATGGCGATGGGCTTGCCCTGCAGGGCGTCGAGCTGGGCTCGGGTCAGGGACAGGCAGAAATCGGTGGCTAGCAGGTCACGGCGGGCCTTGGTCTGTTGGCTCATGGAGAAACCCAAATCAGCGGTCACTTCCATCTCGTAGAGGATGCGACTCTGGTCCAGCTTTAGGTCGCGCCAGTCGGCCTCGATGCGGGCCTGGTCCGCGGCAACGCCGAGCAACTGCAGGCGCTCCAGGAGTTCCAGCGCTTGCTGGCGCACGGCCATGGCCACCAGGGCCGCTCGTGCCTCGCCCGCGTCCGCCCGCAGCTCGCGGATGCGGGGGTTGTTGTCGAGTGCTGCGTCCACGGCGGCGTCCAGCGCTGGGACTGGCGCCGCGCGGGCGAGTGGTGGCGGCTCCACCAGGTTCTTCGGCAGATCCGTGGGCGTACCCAGCGCCTGTGCGAGCAGCGAGCGCGTCATCCGTCGGGTCGCATCGCTCGCGGCCCAGCGTCTGCGGATGAGCTGATAGGCCGCCTCCAGCTCCGCCACCAACAAGGGTGATGACTGACCGAGCGCGCGGCGGTTCTCGGCGCGATCGAACTGGATGTACGCCACCGCCATGGCCTCGTTATCACGCATGTAGCTCAGGTCCGCGAGCAGCACATCGAAGAACCGCTGCATGATCTCGAGCTGCTGCGCAACTGCGCTTGGCAGCAGCGCACTCCAAGCGGCATCGCGCTCCGTGTCACCGGGACGGGCGTTGTCGAAAGCCAGGGTGTGGCAACCGAGGAAGATCGGCTGCGGCCGCGGCGGCAGCTCGGCGTCGGCGCCTGCCTGGACGCGGGGATGGGCGTCGGCGAAGGTCAGCGCCTCAGCCAGCGTCAGCGGGTCGGGCAGGGCCTGTGCGCTGGCCTCGGCCAAGGCCAGCAGGGCCGTCAGCATCAATAGAGGCCGCAGACGGCGGCGGCTGGACCCCATGTGCCGGTTAAGGCGATTGCCGGAAACTTTCATACCAAATGGCGCCGGCCGTTAGACGAAGGAGGGATGTTCGCCTGCAAGGCGTGTTGGCGGGAGCATAGCAAGCCACGGGAGCGCCAGCGCGACGCCGCAGGCGGGCTTCAAGACCAGTCAGATGGTCTGCAGTTGGCAGCAACCGCCTAAGTTGGTGCATCGCGGTGGCACGGGGTGGCGGGGGCTTGACGGGCCTTGGATGCGGGCGCCGAAGGTCCGGCATGCGCCGCTAAAGGCCCCGAATCTCAGCACCGCCGGCGGTCCATTGCAAGTGCCGGCGCGCGCGCTCGGTGCGCGCCCGCTGCGCGCCCGCGCAACGCTGCACAGCCGCTCCGCACGCTGCTGCGCGCGTTGGGGTCTGCTCGCCAGCGCGCGACGACTATGGCAGGATCGATGCCCCGAGAGTTTCTGTGGAGAACACCAGCGCATGCGACTCGGCATCGACCGTTTGCTCATCGAGCCCGAACTGCGCGAGCCCCTGGCGGGCCGGCGCATCGCCCTGTTAGGGCATCCGGCGTCCGTGAACCACGTTGGCCGGCATAGCTTGGATGCGCTGATGGGGCTCGTCGGCGCCAGCAGCGGGGCGGGCGGCCTGCACATCACCGCCGCCTTCGGCCCGCAGCACGGCATGCGCGGGGACAAGCAGGACAACATGATCGAGTCCGCGGATTATGTGGACCCAGTGCACCGTATCCCGGTATTCAGCCTCTACGGTGACGTCCGCTATCCGACGGACGCCATGCTGGAGCGCTTCGACGTGCTGCTGGTGGACCTGCAGGACATCGGCACCCGCATCTACACCTACGTCACCACGCTGGCCTATGTGCTGGATGCCTGTGCCGCCAAGGGCAAGGCCGTTGTGGTGCTGGACCGCCCGAACCCGGCCGGTCGGCCCATCGAGGGCAGCCTCCTGGAGCCCGGCTGGGAGAGCTTCGTCGGCGCTGGACCGCTGCTGATGCGCCACGGGCTCACCTTCGGCGAGCTGGCCAGGTGGTTCGCGGCGCAGCGGGGGCTGGACCTGGAGCTCGGGGTGATCGCCATGCAGGGCTATGACCCCGCCAGCGTCCCAGGCTACGGCTGGCCGCGGGACGAGCTCGCGTGGGTCAACCCGAGCCCGAATGCGTCCAGCCTCAACATGGCCCGGTGTTTTCCGGGCACCGTGTTGCTGGAGGGCACGACGCTCTCAGAAGGGCGCGGCACCACCACGCCGCTGGAGGTCGTCGGCGCACCGGACCTCGACATCTGCCGGCTGCTGAAGCGCATGGAGAGCCTCAAGGCCGACTGGATGCAGGGCTGTCAGCTGCGCTGCTGCAGCTTCGAGCCCATGTTCCACAAACACCAGGGCCAACTCTGCCACGGCTTCCAAATCCACACCGACAGTGTCTACTACCAACACGACGCCTTCCGCCCCTATCGGCTCACGGCGCTGTTCTTGAAGGCGCTACGGCTGGAATACCCGGACTATGCTCTCTGGCGGGATTTCCCATACGAATATGAGACCGAGCGCCTCGCCATCGACCTGCTCACCGGCGGGACGGACCTCCGGGAATGGGTGGACGACGCCACCGCCGAGCCCGGCGACCTAGACGCGAGACTGGCGCCGGATGAGGCGCACTGGGCGGAGGAGCGGACACCGTTTCTGCTCTATTGAGCCGCTTTGGAGCAAAGCTGCACCTAAGACTGACGCGCCGCCGGGTCGTCAGCGTGGCTCGGGCTTGCGCTTGGTTAGGGCCAAGCGCCTGGACTCGCACTCCGCTGGCCATGGCTGCTCCTTGGCTCTCGGCCCTGGCCAGTGAACGACCCGCCGGCGTGCCGGCGCCCGCGTCGCTCGTCGGTGTGAGGCATCGCCTCGCGAGTCCCTAGGTGCCGGCCTCCAGCGCTGCCAGCTCCTGATCCCGCATGCCGAGCAGGTAGAGGATCCCGTCCAGGCCCACCGCGCCGATGGCGTGACGGGCGCGCTCCTTGACCACCGGCTTGGCGCGAAAGGCGATGCCGAGACCGGCGATGGAAAGCATGGGCAGGTCGTTGGCGCCGTCGCCGACGGCGATGACCTGCTCCAGGCGGATGCCCTCGCGGGCGGCCAGCTCGCGCAGCAGCGCCGCCTTGCGGGCGCCGTCCACAATGGGGCCGGTGACCTTGCCCGTGACCCGGCCGTTGGCGATGTCCAGATGGTTTGCATGCACGTCATCGACGCCGAGACGGCGTTGCAGGTGCTCGGCGAAATAGGTGAAGCCGCCGGAGAGGATGGCGACCCGGAACCCGAGCGCCTTGAGCGTGCGGATCAGCCGCTCGGCGCCGTCGGTGATGGGCAGTCGCGCGGCGATCTGCGCCAGCACGGACTCCGGCAAGCCCTCCAGCAGTGCCATGCGGCGGCGGAAGGACTCGCTGAAATCCAGCTCGCCGCGCATGGCGGCCTCGGTGATGGCGGCCACCTGCGTGCCGACACCGGCGGCGGCCGCCAGTTCGTCGATGACCTCCGTCTGGATCAGCGTGGAGTCCATGTCGAAGCAGACCAACCGGCGGTTGCGGCGGAAGACGTCGTCCTCTTGGATGGCGATGTCGACGTCCATGTCGGCGCCGAGACTCAGGAACGCCCCGTGCAAGGCGCCCACGTCCGCCACCGGACCCTTGAGCCAGAGCTGGATGCTGGCATGCCCACTGCTAGCGGCCTCCGGTCGTCGCGAGATCCGTCCGGACAGGCGTGTGATCCGCTCGATGTTGAGGTCGTTGCGGGTGACCAGGGCGGAGACGCGGGCGATGTGGTCCGCCGTGATGGCGCGCCCCAAGAGTGTGACGATGTGTCGTGGCTGGCCCTGCTCTCCGACCCAGCGCTCGTAGTCGTCGGCGCTGACGGGCGCGAAGCGAAGACTAAGCCCGAGCGCATGGGCCTTGAACAGCAGCTCCCGGAACACCTGGCAGCCGCCCGCGTCGTCCGGCAGCTCCACCAGGAGCCCGAGCGCCAGGGTGTCGTGGATCACGGACTGGCCGATATCCAGCACCGTCACGGCGTACTGCGCCAGCACGCCCGTCAGTGCCATGGTGATGCCGGGGCGGTCGCGGCCGGCGATGTCGATTTGGATGATCTCAGGCATGATCCTAAAGTGCTTGACTGCGGCAGCTGTTTGCAGAGGCGTCAAGTGTTGCACGGCGCGTCGTATGCCGGGTGCTGGCAAGGGGAAAGGGCCGAGGGTCTAGCGCCGCGCTAATCCATACCTTTCCCTTTACCCCGAAACCGCCGCTCGAAGCCGGCGTCGTAGAGCTTGGAGGCGGCGCCGGCTGGCTGTTGCCGGGCACCCAGCGCCGGGCTGACGAGGATCATGGCCTGCCGCACAATGGCCGCCGCCTGGCAGCGTTCCGCAATGTCGGCGAGGGTGCCGCGCAGCACCTGTTCCTCGCCGGGCCAGGTGGCCTTATGCACCACCACCACAGGGGCGTCGCTGGCCCAACCGGCGGCGACTAAGGTCTCCGCGACGGCGGCGATGCGCTCGATGGACAGGAAGATGCAGAGCGTACAACCATGCTTGGCCAGCGCCGCAAAGGACTCCCCCGCCGGCATGGGCGTGCGCCCGGCGAAGCGGGTGAAGATCACCGTCTGGGTCACCTCCGGCAGGGTTAGGCACTCCCCGGCAGCGGCCGCCGCGGCCATGGCCGAGGAGACGCCCGGCACGATGCCCACCTCTATGCCGGCCGCGTCCAACGGCCGGGCCAGCTCGGCGAGCACGCCGTAGAGGGTGGGATCGCCGGTTTGTAGGCGCACGACGGTCTCGTACTGAGCTGCGCGGGTGAGGAGCCAATGGTTAACCTGCTCCAGATCCATGGACTTGGAGTCGGCAATCTCGCAGCCGGGGGGCGCCCACTGCAGGGCCGTGTCGGCCACCAGGGAGCCCGTGTAGAGAATGGCGCCGGCCGCCGCCAGCACCTGTGTGCCGCGCACGGTGATGAGGTCCGGCGCGCCCGGGCCGGCGCCGACGAACCAGACCTTACCCACGCTGGATCAACCGTTGGGCGCCCGACAGGGACGGAAAGGAAGGGGCTTGCTGCAAGGGACTCACCTGTTGTCGATCATTGCCGCGCTCGGCCGCGGGTTGGACTATTGCCTCACCGCGCCAACCGTTTGAAGACGGATTAAGTCTTACACGCGCCATCGTATCGCCGGCGGCGGAAGGGCCGAGGGCCGACGCACAACCGCTGGTACCCCAGGTGAAAGGCCGCTCCGAGGCCCTAGCCCCTTCCCCCTAGCGTCTGGCGCATAACGGGACACCCGAAAACGTGACGAATCTGCAAACCGTTGGCGCGGTCTAACACGCTTAGGTCGCGGATTCTGTTGGCCCCACCCAGACCTGTCAAACCCGGTTCCCGGGCCTTGCTGACGAGCGGTCGGACGCCGGACGTCATCGTCATCGGTGGCGGTGCCGCCGCGCTCGCCGCCGCCATCGACGCGGCCGCGGCAGGGGCGAAGGTGCGGCTGTTGGACGCGGCGGCGCCGGCGCTGCTCGGCGGCAATACCCGCCATGCTCGCAATTTCCGTTATACACACGACACGCCGACGCCCTACACGCCTGACCGCTACAGCGCCGAGCAATTCCGCGCCGATGTGTTGCGCGCCAGTGAAGGCGCCGCCGATGCAGCGCTGCTCGATGCGCTGGTGCAGGGCAGCCGCGCCCTGCCGGAGTGGCTCGGCGCTCAGGGTGTTGCGCTGCAACGTCCAGCGCAGGGGCCGCTGCCCTACTCGCGCAAGACCGCGTTCTTCCTCGGCGGCGGCACGGCGGCGGTGCGGTCGCTGGCGGACCGAGCGCAGGCCCTCGGGGTGGAGCTCGTCGCCGGCCGCAGTGTGCATGCGCTCGTGCTGCGCGGCCGGTGCGCCACGGCGGCCATCAGCGGCGGCGAGCCCCAAGGCGCCGGCGCCTGGGTGCTCGCCTGCGGCGGTGCCCACGCCGACCCGGCCTGGCTCGCCCGCCACTGGGGCACGGCGGCCGCTGGCTTCATCAACCGCGGTACGCCGCACGCCCGCGGTGAGCTGCTGCACTGGCTGCTTGCGCAGGGTGCGGTGCCCGTCGGGCAGCCAGGGGGACTCTATCTGGTGGCCGTGGACGCTCGCTCGCCGCTCGACGACGGTGGCATCGTGACCCGCATCCGCGGCATGCCCCTCGGCATCGTCGTCGACCGCCAGGGCCGTCGCCGGCACGATGAGGGCGCCGATACCGCCTCGACCCGATACTCGCGCTGGGGTCAACGGCTCGCGGGTTATCCCAACCAGACGGGTTGGCTGGTGCTGGACGCCGCTGGCCTGCGCGCTACACCGCCAGCGCTGTACCCGCCCCTGCAGGCGCCGGGCATCGCAGCACTCGCTGCCGAGGCGGGTGTGGCGGCCGCGGGGCTCACCACCAGCGTCGCTGAGTACAACGCGCGCATCCAGCCGGGGGTAAGCCTGGAGGACAGCGCCGGCTGGCATACCCAGGGGCTCGACCCACCCAAGTCCGCCCATGCTCGGCCAATCGTCGAGCCGCCCTTTGCCGCCTACCCCATGCGGCCCGGGGTGACCTTCGCCCACCATGGCATCGCCGTGGACGCCCGCACCCGGTTAGTATGGCGCGATGGGGCGCCGCTGGATAATGTCTTCGGGGCGGGCATGATCATGGCCGCGAATCTGATCCCGCGCGGTTATGTCTCCGGGTTGGCGGTCACGATCTCGCTGGTCTTTGGGCGCATGGCCGGACAGGCGGCCGTACAGGTTGCCGACCGTGGTGGGGCCAGCCGTGGGCAGCATTGAGCCGGCCGTGGACGGCGTCGTGAGTGCCGAAGCCCGCCGGCAGCTCGCCGTGTGTAACATCTGCAACTATTGCAATGGCCTCTGCGCCGTCTTCAGTGCCGCCGAGCGCCGCCGCCAACTCAGGGATGGGGATCTGGATCAGCTCGCGAACCTTTGCCACCACTGCCGCAGCTGCCTCTACGACTGTCAGTACGCGCCGCCGCATGCCTTCGCCGTGAACTTGCCGCGGGCGTTGGCCGAACAACGGTGGCAGAGCTATGCGCGGTACGCCTGGCCGCAGGGGTTTGGGCTGTTGTTCGACGGCAGCGGGTTTTGGGCTGGGGCCATCGCGGCAGCGGTCGTGCTGCTGTTCACGCTCGCCGTGATCTTGACCGTGCCCGCCGACGTACTGTTTGCGGCGCAGACTGGGCCAGGTGCCTTCTACCGCCTCGTCCCGCTCGGCGTCATGACCACCGGGGCCGGGCTTAGCCTTGGCTTCGCGCTGCTCGCCATCGGCCTTGGCGTGCGCCGTTTCTGGCGGGCGACGGCGCCGGCGGGTGCGTCGCAGCCCCTCACGCCTCGGGTGTGGAGTGCGGCCCTGCTCGACCTGCTGACGCTCACGCATCAGCGCGGTGGCGGCCCCGGCTGCGCAGACCTGGATCATCGCCCGTCACGGCTGCGGCGGCGCTTTCACCACGCGCTCTTCTACGGCTTCTTGCTCTGCCTGGCCGCGACACTCGCCGCCGCCGCCAAGCACCATGTGCTCGGGCAGGCCGCCCCCTATGGGCTGCTGAGCGCGCCCGTGCTGCTCGGCAGCCTGGGGGGCGTCGGCATGCTGCTGGGCGGCATCGGCATGCTTTGGCTGCGCCGCCGCGAGGACCCGACGCCGACGGACGGCCGCAGTCGCGGCGCAGATGCGGCGCTCACCTGGCTGCTGCTGGCCGTCGCCGCCACCGGCCTGGCGCTGCTGGCGCTGCGCGGCACAGCGGCCATGGGCCTGCTGCTCGCGGTGCACCTGGGCACCGTGTTGGCCCTGTTTGTGCTGCTGCCCTACAGCAAGATGGTGCACGGAGCCTATCGGGGCGCCGCCCTCCTGCGGGATGCGCAGGAGCGGGCCGTCAAGCAAGCCGGCGTGGACGTATGACTACCGCGACCGCAGCCACCGTCTTGATCCTCGGCGGAACCAGTGAGGGCTATGCCCTGGCGGAGGCGCTGGCCAGGCGCCCCGACCTACACGTGGTGACCTCCCTTGCGGGCCGCACCCCCAAGCCACGGCAACCGGCCGGCGCACTGCGCATCGGCGGCTTCGGCGGCGCGGAGGGGCTCGCCGCTTACCTCGTCGCCGAGCGGATTGCCGCGGTTGTCGACGCCACCCATCCCTTCGCCGCCACCATGGGCGGCCACGCCGCGCAGGCCTGTGCCGATGGGGGCGTGCCCCTGCTGCGCCTAGAGCGCCCCGCCTGGCAGCCTGGCCCCGATGACCGCTGGGAGCAGGTGACGGATTGGTACGGGGCCGTCTTCGCGCTGCGGATGCTGGGTGCCCGTCGGGTGCTGCTGGCGCTGGGCCGCCAGGAGCTGGCGCCCTTTGCCATCCTGGACGACGTCTGGTACCTGGTGCGCTGCGTAAGCCAGCCGGACCCACTGCCGGCCTTTGCCCACGCCGAGCTGCTGCTCGACCGTGGCCCCTTTACGCTGGACGCCGAGCGCCAACTGCTGGCCCAGCGCGCCATCGACTGCATCGTGTGCAAGAACAGCGGCGGCAGCGCCAGCAGCGCCAAGCTCCAGGCCGCCCGCGAGCGCGGCATCCCGGTGGTCATGCGAGCGCGCCCGGCGCGCCCGTCGGTGGCCACGGCAGCGGATGTGACCGGAGCCCTTCAGTGGCTGCACGCGGCGCTGCGCCGAGGGGATTAACGCCCGGACGCCCGCAACGCTCGCGTCCTCAGTAAAACCTGGGCGTATAGACCCAGCAGCGGCCATCCGGCAGCGTGATGCGCTTGGTGCGCGAGGAGCCGACGATGACGACGGTGCGCATGTCCACCGACGCCGGGTCCAGGGCGCCCAGGGTGGTGATGGTCAGCTGCTCGGCGGGGCGGCCCACGTCGCGGCCGAGTACGACGATGGTCGCCGGCGGCCGCTGCTCCCGAATCACGGCCAGCGCACGGGCAAACTGGTGCGGTCGGGCCTTGGAACGGGGGTTGTAGAGGGCCAGCACCAGGTCTGCCTCGCACACCAGCGCCAAGCGACGCTCGATCTCGGTCCAGGGCTTCAAGTTGTCGGACAGGGACAGGGTGCAGAAGTCATGACCAAGGGGCGCGCCGGCCAGGGCGGCCGCGGCCTGGGCCGCCGACACGCCAGGCAGGATACGCAGCGCCACCTGCTGCCAAGCGGGATCTGCGGCCGTGTCCAGGGCTTCCAGTACCGCGGCTGCCATGGCAAAGATGCCCGGGTCGCCGGAGGAGACCAGCACAACCCGCGCCCCCTCGGTGGCGAGGGCAAAGGCGTGGCGCGCACGGTCCAGCTCCTCGCGGTTGTCGGAGGCGTGCACCTGCTGATCCGCGCGGAAGGGGCCGGCCAGGTCGAGGTAGGTCTGGTAGCCGAGCACGTCCGTGGCCGCGGTGAGTGCCGCGCCCACCGCTGGCGTGCGCTGCGCCTCCCCGCCGGGCCCGAGGCCAACGACGGTGAGGCTGCCGGTGGGCGTGTCGACGGCGCGGCGGCCGTCGCTGCTCAAGCCGCCTGCCAAGGCTCGCCGGGCAGCAGCAGCATGGAGAAGTAGGGCACCGTCGCCGGATCGATCTCGGCCAGGGGCACGCTGCGCTGGTTGACCATGGTCGCCCGCTCCACGTACAGCGCGCGATCGGCGCGGCCGAGCCGCATCAGCACCCGGCGCACCTTTTCGAAGTTGCTGCCGAGCTTCATGATGGCCGCGGCGTCCGCGTCCTGCAGGCGGCGCTCCAGCTCCGCCTCCGGCAGGGTGCCCGCCAGCACGAGCAGGCTCTGGTCGCGGTACACCAGCGGCGTGCCCACCGCCGCAGCGCTGGCCACCACGGAGCACACCCCGGGCACCACCTCGGCCCGGAAGCGCCCGGCGAGGCGATCGTGCAGGTACATGAAGGAGCCGTAGAAGAAGGGGTCCCCTTCGCACAGCGCGGCCACGTCGCGTCCCCTGGCCAGGTGGCTCGCCACCAGCTCCGCTGCCCGGTCGTAGAAACGGCGCATGGTGCCCTCGTAGTCGAAGGGCGGCGCCGGGATGCGACCGGTCACCGGGTACACCAGCGGCAGCAGGATCTGATCCGGCCGCAGGTGCTCCGCCACGGTGGTGTAGGCATTGCCGCGCTTCCTGGGGCCGGCATAGTAGGCCACCACGGGTGCCGCACGCAGCAACCGCAGCGCCTTGAGGGTCAGGAGCTCCGGATCCCCAGGGCCCACGCCGATGCCGAACAGCCGACCGAGGGTCTGCTCCGGGGCGTTGGCGGTGCCGACACCGTCGGTGGGTCGCTCACCGGGCTGGCCCTTGGACCAGGCGCCCGGGCGTGCGTCGAAGGGGCTCATGCGACCCGATGCCCCGCGGCGGGCTCAAGACCCAGGGCATTGACGGCGGCGGCGGCCATGGCGCTGCCGCCGCGGCGGCCGCGGACGGTCACATAGGGCACCCCGCGGCTGTCGTCCGCCAGCGCTTGCTTGCTCTCGGCGGCGCCGACGAAGCCCACCGGGAAGCCCAAGATCAGTGCCGGCCGCGGTGCCCCGTCGTCCAGCATTTCCAGCAGCCGGAACAGCGCCGTCGGCGCATTGCCGATGACCACCACAGCGCCCGCTAGGTGCTCTCGCCAAAGCTCCATGGCCGCCGCCGTGCGCGTGTTGCCGAGCCGCTTGGCGAGCGCCGGGACCTCTGGATCACCCAGCGTGCAGAGCACTGGGTTCGCAGCCGGCAGCCGGGCGCGGGTGATGCCCTCGGCGGCCATGCGGCCATCGCAGAGCACCGCGGCGCCGCCGGCCAGCGCCGCGCGGCCAGCCGAACCCGCTGCCGGTGAGAACAGCAGGTCGTCGATGACATCTGGCATGCCGCAGGCGTGGGCGACGCGCACCGCGAGTGGCTCTAGGTCCGGCGGGATGCGGTCCAGATTGGCTTCGTTGCGGATGATGGCGAAGGACTCGCGGTAGATGGCGTGGGCGTCGCGATTGTATGGCAGCATCGGCAATGGGCTTGGCGGGCGGCGGGTTGCGGGCGTTGATGTCTTGACGCATCTGCAAACATCTCGCGCGGTCAAGCAATCTTAGGCTAACTCTACCGGCTGGTGTCAGCCGCCACCAGTGCGGCGCCCACAGAACAGCAGAACTCATGTCAATGAATGCGCAATCACCGTCGCCGTCTGCAGCGGGCGCGGGCAACGCGCCCTGGCTCAGCATCGTCGGCCTCGGCGAGGATGGGTTCGACGGGCTGGGTGAGGCGAGCCTGCATGCCATCGCAGCGGCCGAGGTGGTGTTTGGTGCTCGCCGCCATCTGGCGCTCTTGGAGCAGGCGCCACCGGCGCAGCTGTCCCGGCGCGCCGCGCGGCAACAGCGCCAAGCTTGGCCGCAGCCGTTTGACCTCGCCTTCCAGCGGGTGCTTGCGCTGCGCGGCACCCCGGTCTGCGTGCTCGCCAGCGGGGACCCCATGTGGTTCGGCGCGGGGGCGAAGCTCGCCGCACGGCTGGCGCCGGGCGAGTATCAGGTGCTGCCGGCTTTATCGTCCGCGCAGCTCGCGGCGGCGCGCCTGGGCTGGCCGTTGCAGGACGTCCGGGTGCTGCGGCCGGTCTGCGCGGACCCTCCGCTCACACCCGAGACGGCCCTCGCGCGGGTGCGGTTGTACCTGGCCGACGGCGTCCGCCTCATTGTGCTCTCTGCCGATGCCCGCACGCCTGGGCTGCTGGCGGATCTGCTGCAGCGTGACGGCTGGGGCGCGAGCACCATGACCGTCTTCGAACGCCTGGGCGGCGCGGCCGAGCGGCGCATCACGGCCACCGCAGCGAGCTGGTGCGAGCCGGATATCGATCCGCTCAACCTCGTTGCGCTGCACTGTCGGGCACCGGCCGACTGGACGCCGCTGCCGCGGCGCTGCGCACTGCCTGACGCTGCTTACCGACACGACGGCCAGCTCACCAAGCGCGACGTGCGCGGCCTGACCTTGAGCCGCCTCGCGCCGCAGCCCGGGGAACGGCTTTGGGACGTCGGTGCCGGTTGCGGCAGCATCGGCATCGAGTGGCTGCGGGCGGAGGATGGCTGCCGGGCCATCGCCATCGAACCGGACGCCGAGCGCCGCGCGCTGATTCGGCAGAACGCGACGGCGCTGGGCGTGCCGGAGCTGGTGCTGGTGGCGGGGCGGGCGCCGGAGGCACTGGCGGATTTGGCGCCGCCGGATGCCGTGTTCATCGGCGGCGGACTGACGGTACCGGGCGTGGTCCAACACTGCTGGCAGGTGCTGCGCCCCGGCGGTCGGTTGGTCGCCAACGCCGTCACGGTGCAGACCGAAGCGATGCTGGCCGCCCTGCGTGAGGAACTCGGCGGTGCACTAACCCGGCTGCAGCTCACGGAGGCGGCACCGCTCGGGCGCTTCGACGGCTGGCGACCGGCGCTGCCCATTACCATTTTTGCGGCCACCAAACCGCGGGTGTCAGACGGCTAACGCTGATTGATTGAGCGCAGACAGCGGCTCCAACGCGAGCCCCATCCGCGCGCGGCTGCGCTAGCGCTCGCGTTGCGGGAACTCCCACACGATGGGTCCCACCTGCAACAGGTCCCGACCCGGCTCACCCGGCCGCTTGCCGTAGCGCAGCAGCTGGATCACGTCCGAACTGACCTGCGGGTTGGTGGTGAAGTAAGAGTGGCCGAAGGCGTCGGTGCGCTTGCCCTCGTAGACGATGATGTCGATATTGCCGAGCCGGTCCAAATAGCGCTGCGCCTCCTCGTTCACATCCTCCGGGCGCAGGTTGCCCACTCGGTTTCGACTCCGGAAGAGGATGCGTGACACCAGCAGGGCCCGGTCCATGGGCGATGAGTAGATGGTGAGTCCGCCGAGGACTGAATGCGGTAGACGGCCGCTCGGCCACATCGAAAACACGTCCGGGTCCGACGCAAAGGCCGTGACCACCTGTGAGGCAACCTCGACATCGATGTCTGGCGAAAAGAGCACGACGTTATCCACCTTGAGGCTGTCCACAGGATCACGCCCGGCGGAGAGCGACTCGGTGAACAGCTCACGCACCGCACTTAGCAGCAGCGCCGTGCCGCGGCTGTGCGCCAAGAGCTGCACACGCTCCACACCGGGTGTGGTGGCAATGGTGCGGATGGTCTTCTTCAGGTGGTTGCGGGCGTAGTCAGCGGATTCTGTGGTGGTGGTGTAGGAGATCAGAAAGTTGCCGGTGGACGACGCCGGCCAGGTAAAAAAGGCACAGACTGGCTCCCTGCCCAAAAAGTGGCACAGCTCCGCCGCTGTGAACGCGGCGCTCGCGAAGGTCTCGTTGAAGCCATGGACGTAGAGCATGACCTCGTTGCGCGGCGAGGTGGCGAGGCGTGCTTGCACTTCTGCCTGCAACTGCTGGCGCGCGCGCTCGTGCTCTGCCAGGGTAGCGTCGCTCCGATATCGAAACCCGTCCGCGCCGATGCGAATCTCGTACGGCTCTTCCGGGAAGGCACCGAGCCGCTGCACGCGCCCGAGCGACAGGTCCAGGTCGCGGCTGCGCTCGGCGCGCTGGCTCTCTTGCTCCAGCACCGGCCAGAGCACATTCGGGCCGATCTCCACCCGTGCGGAGCCGAATTCGATGCGCTTAGCCCGTTCCTGGCCATAGGGTAGGTCGCTGTCCGGATCGGTCTGCGGAACACGGTCAGTGACATAGAGCAGGTCGACGCCCGTGGTGGCGCTGCGCGCCTCCACCGGCAGGGTCATGACTGGCTCACCGCCCGGTGTTTGATAGACCACCGGCGTCGGCATCAACTGGCGCGGTTTGCTGGCACAGCCAGCCATCAGCAGAAGACTGACGACGAGGAGCGTGAGGGTGCGACGCAACATGCGGTGCTCTCCGGCGGGCTTGGGGTAGGGCTGCGCCAAGGCGGATCGCATCGAGGCGGCGCCGCAGCATTCTAGCGGGCCTGCGGCGCGAATGAGCACGGTACCGGCGCTGCCGAGGTATCGGCGCGGCACATCGGGTGCCGGTTGCGCGCCATCGCCCGACACGGCCTCCGACCCCGGCATCATTTCGGGTTAGCATGCGGCCCCATTGCAATCCCCGTCGCCCTAAGGAGCCATGCCTGCATGAGCAAGCCAGCATCGCCCGCCGCCACCACCGCCGCACAGCCTGCAGCGGTGGACAGTGGCAGCAGTTCTCGCCGCGCGGGCCGCTGGAGCGAGGCCATTGGTGCCTTCCGGGACCGGCGGGTGGTGACCATGCTGTTTCTGGGCTTCTCGGCCGGTATCCCGCTGCTGCTCATCTTCTCGTCCCTCTCGCTGTGGCTGCGGGAGGCGGGCGTGGAGCGTAACGCCGTCACGTTCTTCAGTTGGGCGGCGCTCGGCTACTCCTTTAAATTCGTCTGGGCGCCGCTGGTGGACCGGCTGCCGTTGCCCTGGCTCACGCGGCGTTACGGGCGGCGCCGCGGCTGGCTGCTGTTGGCGCAGATCGCCATCGTCACCGCCATTCTGCTGATGGCGTCCGTCGATCCGGCCGCCGGCGGCGACGCCCTGGTGCGCATGGCGCTGGCCGCGGTGATGCTGGGTTTCTCGGCGGCAACCCAGGACATCTGCATCGATGCCTTTCGCATCGAGTCTGCACCGCCCGAGCTGCAGGGCATGTTGTCGGCGACCTACATCGTCGGCTATCGCGTCGGCATGGTCACCAGTGGCGCCGGCGCGCTATTTCTGGCGGCAGCGTTCCTATCGTCGCCGGAGCAGTATTCCTTCGAGGCCTGGAGCCTCACCTACAGCCTCATGGCGGGGACCATGCTCGTGGGCATCGTGACCACCCTCGTGGTGCCGGAGCCCGAGCGCAATCGCGAATTGGACTACCCCTATCCAGCCGTGGGCTATGCCCGGCTGTTGGCTGTGTTTCTGTGCGCGGCGACGGCCTTCGCCGGCAGCTTTTTTCTCAGCGGTGGGGCCTTCGCGGTGGTCAAGGACGCCATCGGCGGCGGCGCCTTCGTCACCCTGCTGGTGGAGGCGGTGCGGCTGACGCTGGCCATCGGCCTCGCTGGGCTGGTGGGGTGGGGACTCGTGAGCCTAGGCGCCGTGGACCGAGGCATGGCCGCCGAGACCTGGGTGGCGCCGGTGCTGGACTTCTTCCGCCGCTACGGGCTCGCGACGGCGCTCTTGCTGCTGGCGTTGGTGGGCCTGTACCGGATCTCCGACATCGTGCTCGGGGTGATCGCTAACGTGTTCTATCAGGATCTGGGCTTCACTAAGCCGCAGATCGCCAAGGCGGTGAACACCTTCGGCGTGCTGGTGAGCATCCTCGGCGGCTTCCTCGGCGGTGTGCTGGCGACGCGCTTCGGGGTCATGCGCATCCTGATGCTGGGCGCCATCCTCTCGGCCGCGACGAATCTCGCCTTCGTTGGCCTCGCGTACGTCGGGCACAACCTGCCCCTGATGTACGCCACGGTCGGCGCCGACAATCTCGCCGCGGGTCTGGCCAGTGCCGCCTTCGTCGCCTTCCTGTCGAGCCTCACCAACGTCCAGTTCACGGCCGTCCAATACGCCATTTTCTCGTCCCTGATGACGCTGCTGCCGAAGACCCTCGGCGGCTATTCCGGGAGCATCGTCGACGGCATTGGCTACCCTGGCTTCTTTATCTTCACCACCCTCATCGGCGTGCCGGTGCTCGTCCTCGTCTGGCTCGCCGGCCGCAAGCTCGCCATCCGCGACGCCGCGGTGGTCGACTGACCAAGACGCAGCCTCCGCGTCGATGCCAACGACAGTGCCCGCCCCCCAATGCTGATCCTCACGGCGCTCCCGCGCCGTGACGCGTCTCTAGGCGCTCCAGCGCCGAGTCGTTACGACCCATGCCTCCTGGTCTACTGGCGGCCGTCCAACGAGGCTGTCTGGCTGTCGAGCACACGGCGCGTTGTTGCGGACCGTTCAGGTTGCCCGAGACGCTGCCCACTGCGGGCACGGGGCGTGCAGAGTCGAACCAGCGCTTTTTCGCCGTCGGGCGGACGCCGTTGTGGATCATTGCGCGGCCACGTCGAACAGGACCTCATTGCGGCGCAGCGGGCCTGGTGTGAACGGGTCGTTGTAGTAGGCGTAAATGGGCTCAGAGCCGATATGCAGGCCTTGTTGGGTCATCCAGTCCTCCAGGCGGTTGCGTTGCTCAGCGGTGCGCGTGTCTGTGGTTCGGCCGCTGAAGCGCACGGCGGCGACCCGCCGCGGCGGCAGCGCCGTGAGCCGGACGTCGGCGTTGGCCGGGTCCGGCAGTCCAGCGCTGACTGCGTCCTTGGGCATGATGAAGCCGACGGTCCACTGGGCTGCGTCTGCGGCCGCGGCTTCCTGGCGTGCAGGCTGTTGGACGACGGGGGCGGTCATGGCGATCTTCTCGCCCGGGCGTTCCTTGGCGAAGATGTAGCGGGCGAGGGGGCCAAAGCCGGCACTCAGCGCCTCCCTGCGACCGCCGTCCCGGCGCACCTCCGCCATGGTGAGCGGTGGATAGTCGCGCAGCTCGAAGTCACCGTCCCGGCGCACCAGGGTGTATTCCGGCTGTTCAACGTTCTGCACCACGTAAACGAAGACAAGCACACCGACGACGCCAAGGACGACCAGCGCGACGGCGATGATGAGCAGTGATTTGAGCATGCGAGTGGACCTTGATCGCTCGTGCGAATGGAAGCTGTCGCGCTCTGGACGCCGCAGCCAGTCGGGTTGGGATTGCAACCGATCGCGTCACCAGGGTCTGCTCTAGACACCGGCGTGGCCCGGTGCCGCGTAACCGGCAGCCAACCAGAAACGCCGTCAGGACACAGCGGCGGTCTCGGCCGCGAGAAACTCCAGCATCTGCTGCAGATCCTGCCAGCCCTTCGCCTTCTGCTCCGGCGAGCGCAGGTAGTAGGACGGGTGATAGGTCACCAAGACCGGCGTTTGCGTCGGCGCGTGACGATGCAGCTGACCACGCAGGCGGCTGACGGACTCCGTGGTGTCGAGCAGGTTGCTCGTCGGCACGCGGCCTAGGCAGACAATGAGCCGCGGCTGCACCAGTGCAATCTGCCGTTCTAGATAAGCCCGGCAGGCGGCGGCTTCATCGGCGCTCGGGTCGCGGTTATTCGGCGGGCGGCACTTGACGATGTTGGCGATGTAGACCTGCTCGCGCTTGAATCCGGCGGCGGCAAGCATGCGGTTTAGCAGCTGGCCGGCGCGACCCACGAAGGGCTCGCCCTGACGGTCCTCATCGGCGCCTGGCCCCTCGCCGATGAACATGACGGACGCATGGCGGTCGCCGACACCGAAGACGGTCCGGGTGCGGCACTCGCACAGCCGGCAGGCGTGACAGCCGGCGACGGCCTGCTCCAGGGCGGCCCAGTCCATGGCTGCCACGGCGTCGGCCTGGGCCCTGTCGGGGGTCGTATCGAGGTGCTCCGTCGGCGACACCCCGACGTCGTCGCCCGGCGGCGCCCCGCTGAGCTCGCCATCGGTCCAGGGCGGCGGCTCCTCGTCCGTGGGCAGCTGGCTTGGTGCCGGCGCTGCGCCTGCAGGGGTCGCTGGAGTTGCCGGCGTGTCTGCCTGGGGCCGTGCCGGCGGCGGCGCCGGTTGGCTGGCCCTTGGTGGAGGCGTCGGTGCCGGCGCTGCGCTTGCCTGGGCCGTCGCAACGGCGGGTCCACCAGCCGCCGGCGCCGTCCTCGCCGGCCTCGGGTGGGGTTGCGTCTCTGCGCTGCGCAGCCGCCACACGTCGATGCCCATGGCCTCGAGGTAGGCGAGTCGGCGCGCGGGGTCCATTCAGACGTCCCCGATTTGCGGATGGGCGCGCTCGCGGGGCTGAGTGATCTTGTTGATGGCGTTGAGGTAGGCCTTGGCGGAGGCAATGACGATGTCGGTATCGGCGCCGGCGCCGTTGACGATGTGGCCAGCCTTCTCCAGACGCACCGTGACCTCCCCCTGGGCGTCGGTGCCGCTGGTGATGGCATTGACGGAGTAGAGCTTGAGGTTGGTGCCGGAGGCGACGATGGACTCGATGGCGCGGAAGGTGGCGTCCACCGGACCGCCGCCGAAGGCGCTGCCGTGGCGCTCGGCGCCGTCGATGCTCAGCACCACGTCGGCCTCCGGCGTCTCGCCGGTCTCCGAGCAGACCTTCATGGACAGGAGCTTGATACGCTCGTTGGCGGCGTCCTGGGTGGCAATGGTCACCAGGGCCTGCAGGTCTTCGTCGAAGATCTCGTGCTTCTTGTCTGCCAGGTCTTTGAAGCGGCTGAAGGCGGCGTTCAGCTCCTCTTCGGTCTCGAAGGTAATGCCGAGCTCCTTCAGGCGCACACGGAAGGCGTTGCGGCCCGAGTGTTTGCCCAGCACCATGCGGTTGTGGGTCCAGCCAACGTCCTCGGCGCGCATGATCTCGTAGGTCTCGCGGTGCTTGAGCACGCCGTCTTGGTGGATGCCGGATTCATGCGCAAAGGCGTTGGCGCCGACGATGGCCTTATTGGGCTGTACCGGAAAGCCCGTGATGCCGGACACCAGCCGCGAGCAGTTGACGATCTGCGTGCTGTCGAGCCGGGTATCGCAGCCGAAGAGGTCTTGGCGCGTGCGCACGGCCATGACGATTTCTTCCAGCGCCGCGTTGCCGGCGCGTTCGCCGAGGCCGTTGATGGTGCACTCCACCTGGCGGGCGCCGTTGCGCACCGCCGCCAGCGAGTTGGCGACGGCGAGCCCCAAGTCGTTGTGGCAGTGCACCGAGAAGACGGCCTTGTCGGCGTTCGGGATGCGCTCGCGCAGCTGCCCGATCAGGCTGCCGAACTGGTGCGGCATGGCATAGCCGACGGTGTCCGGAATGTTCACCGTGCGGGCGCCGGCGTCGATGACCGCCTCCAGCACCCGACACAGAAAGTCGATGTCCGAGCGCCCGGCGTCTTCCGGCGAGAACTCCACATCGTCGCAGTAGTCGCGCGCCTTGTGCACCGCGTGCACCGCCTGCGCCACCACCTGGTCCGGTGTCATCCGGAGCTTTTTCTCCATGTGGATGGGGCTGGTGGCGATGAAGGTGTGGATACGCCCGCGCGCAGCCCCGGCCAGCGCCTCGCCGGCACAGGCGATGTCTTTGTCCAGGGCCCGCGCAAGGCCGCAGACGGCGCTGTCCTTGATGGTCTCCGCGACCGCCTTGACCGCCTCGAAATCCCCATGGCTAGCGATGGGAAAGCCGGCCTCGATCACATCCACCCGGAGCTTCTCCAGCGCCTTGGCGATGCGAACCTTCTCGTCGCGGGTCATGGACGCGCCCGGGCTCTGCTCGCCGTCGCGCAGCGTGGTGTCGAAGATGATGAGTTGCTCGGTGGTGCTCATGGCGACGCGGTCTCCGGTGCTGGTCATGCGGGCTCCCAAGGACCGGGAAGTTGTAACACGATCCACCGCGGCTAGCTCGATCGACGTCAGCTTGGCGGGCGCGCCCGAGCGCCATCGGCGCCCTGTCTGCAGTCCGGGGTGGGCGGATGTGCCGCAAGAGTGACCCTTTGAGCGGCGCGGCGTTCGGTCCTCGCCCGCAGTCGTGGCGCCCCGAGATACCCCCCAAGCAGCAGGTCCTACGCCGCGCGCACGATGATGTCGCTCGGCCCGGTCGCGCTAATGGAGGCCAGCGGGAGCTGGATGCAGAGAAAACGTGGTCTGATCCTGAGCTATCTTGTGTTTTGCCAGGCAGCAACTCGTAGGCCAACGGCAAGCCCTCGGGGGTGACGGTCAACGCGATGACGACCTGCACATAATCGGGGCGTTTGTCGCGGCTGTAGCCGAATCGGCGCTTGCCCTGTCCCGGCGGCTCCGACTCGAAATAGGTGCTGGTCACCATTTAGCTGATCCCGCTCAATAGGCGACGAAAATTCCTCGCGGCTGAGCGCGATGATCGAGGTCAATCCTCCACGAAACGCTGCGGTGTGCCTGTGACGCGCCGTCGGTTCTCTTTATGGTGGTTGCGGAGCCGATCCGCACCAGTCACCCTTCAGGATCTAGGCAGTGGGGCTGCTCCCGACGGGGAGAAGGCATCCGGCCCGTGGCTCATGCGAGCCCCAGAAAATCGTCAGTGCCCCGCCAAGGTCCAAGTGGTGCACGGCAGTGCTTTCAAGCGGGCCGTGCGTTCACAGATCTGTGGATGACGCTCCGGTGGAGCGTGTCCAACCCGTTCTGGCTCAGCGGCGGGGGCGTCACAGTCGCTGTCGCTCCGCGGTTGTTGTGCTCGTTGGGGGCTGTCCGCAATTAACTTGAATAATTCGGGGCGATCGAGTAGCTCCACTCGCCGTGGAACGTGTCGCGGGTGAGGTTGAGTTTGCGCAGCTCGTCGTCGCTGACTTTGACGCCCTTGGGGTACTGCGCGGTATCGAGCTCCGCCTGGATGCTCAAGCCGGTCGCGGTACGCGTGTTGCCGATGAGATTGACCACCACTTCGTGGCTGACCAAAGGCTGGCCGCGCCAGTTGAGGCTGATGAAAGAGAACATGCGGTGCTCGATCTTGTTCCACTTGCTGGTGCCGGGCGGAAAATGGCACACCCGCACCGTCAGGTCGGTCTCGTTGGCTAGCGCCTGCAAGGCGACTTTCCACAGGCGGAGCCGGTAGCAATTGCTGCCGCCGGCAGTGATCAGCAGGTCGGTGGCTTGCGGATAGGACGCGGAGCCCATTTTTGACCACCACCGGCGGATGCTCTCGACGGCAAACTCGGCGGTGTCATGATCCGTGCCGACACTGACCCGGCCAACGTTGGCGGTCTGATCATAGATGCCATAGGGGTTGACCTTGCCCAACTCGCGATCCATGAAATCGTGCGTGCGCACCTCCTCCGGGCGACCCTTCGGCCGCCATTCGCGCCCGCGGCTCTTGAAGTCGCCGACCAACTCTTTCTTCTTCGTGTCCACCGAGATGACCGGCTGGGCACGTTGCTGATAGGCAGCGACTTGTGCGTTGATGTGCACGAATTGTGCGTCGCGATCTTCATGCGCGCTCCCTTCGCGGGTCTTGCGGTTGCCCTGCAGACTGTAGCCCAGTGCCGCGAGTAACTCGCTCACCGTCTGCCGGCCCACGGGATGCCCAGCGCGGTGCAACGCTTCGACCAATTGCCGCGTGCTCTTGCAGGTCCAGCGCAACGCCGACTGCGGGTCGCCGCAGGTACTCGGCTCGACCAGCCGCTCAAGGCTTGCCAGCAACTGGGGATCTTTGGTCGTCAGCGCCTTGCGACCACCGCCTTCGGCACGCACCCGATCACGCCGCAAGCCGGCACCGGCGGGGCACTCCGAAAGCTCATCCAAACCCTGATGAATCGTTGTCCGCGACAGACCGGTTGCCTTGGCCACCGTCGAAATTCCGCCGCGACCGAGTTGCTGCGCTTCGACCGCTGCCCACAGACGGCGCTTCCGCTCGTCGGAGATCTCGGCCAACAGCCGATCCTTTTGCTGAATCGATTGGTCGAGACGGCCTTCCATGCCATGGTTCTTCGCAGCGTACCGCCGTTTGTTCAGGTTATTTCCGGATAGCGTCTAAGTCAGCAAGCTGCTGATCTACCGGCTGCCGGCGGTTGGGTGGGTCACATCCAAAAACAAGATACCACCCACCCGTCGGTTTTCCCCCGCTAGCATTTGGGCGCCGATCGAGTCTACGCGTGTCGATGACTCGCACCTCGGGCCGCTTCTACCGTAGCCAGATAGCCGCCTTTGTTGTAACCAGGGTCTGATTGGACATCGGCAAGTCGGGGTTCGAGATTTGCGCGTTCGAGCGACGAGCCGGAGAAGCGGTTAGTCTCGAAGCGCCTCTACACGCCCGCCCTTACACGGCAGCCCTAGCGCGCACGGCGCACCAGCTCGACGCGAGCGAGCCCTAAGCGGTTCATTTTTCGCGCCCTCAGGGCACAAACCACCTTACACCCGTCATTACGGCGGCGATGGGATCTCGACCATACTACAGGGGCCTCTGCCGCGAAGACGCCACTTGCCGCCATAGGTGAGTGCGGTCGGCTCAGCGTCGATCCTCGGTATCGAGAATGCCAACGCGACATCCCGGGAACGATGTCGGCCCGTCAAATCTTGGCAGTTGAACGCCTGCACGCGCGGCAAACGCGATGTCGCCGGCGTAGGCGCGGTAGACAGCGCGCAATGTCTCGCGATCATAGAAATCAGTGATCCGCGCGGCCGCACCAGTTCGATGCGGATCGGTGTTGGTCTGAAAGATCGCCTCCAACCCGCCACGCCCCCAACCCGTGGCACCGTGTTCATCCCATACACCGACCCGACGAAGCACGTGCTGGATCCAAGGCCCCACGCGATTGAACGTCCCGAAGACGTCGATCCTAGGCTCCACCTGAGCTATCCCTCCCACCAGGTGCTGTGCCCGCCAATGAGGCTCCGTTCCTGCGTGTAGACCAACCGGGAAGCGAGGATCGGCGTTCGGGTTCAACACGTGGCGCAAGAATTCCGCAAACGGCATCCCGTGCCCGCCGGGACCAAACACGTTCGCGGCGTAGCCTCGTGTCTGAATGAACTTGTCCAAGTACGCCGAAAGGAGGCGCTCGGCGGGGTCCCTGAAGACGGCGGCGATCGTCCAAGATGGATCATTCAGAATCGCCGTGACACGCCTGACCCCCAGATTCTTGAGAAACGGACGATCGGGTCGATAGTGTGGCGGCGCTGCCCAATCCGGTGCGCCATCGAGGCGCAGCATCAGCTTGATGAGCTCAGTACACCCCACTTTGGGAATCGTAAACAGGACAAGCCGATAGGCTTCGTTCACCAAGACGTGGTGGCTCATGGCGCGCAGAAAGGCGTCATCGACATGGACGGTCGTGTGCATCATTTCCCGGCCAGGCAGCCGCCCTCAGCCGCGCCGCCCGGATGACATCGGCCAATCCCGACATCGGGCGAGGGGACAAAGCTCGCGGACGCGCCCAACGATACGGGGGTCGGTGCGGCGCCAGTGCACCCGATCTCGCGACCGCTCACCATCACATCCCAAAAGGTAATGGTAGCAGCCCAGTCACGCTCGCCCCATACCCACGTGCACGCCCTCGCATGCAGGCTGGTCACACCACTTGGCCAATCAGGCGAACCACCCGCCCGAGATAAGCGGCTTGTGGTTCCCGCCCAGGCGCGAGCGGCATCCAACGCTCAACCCAACCCTGCCCCATCGTTCGACAGCAACGGCCACAGCGACTGTGCCAGCGCGAGCGGAAAGTGCTGCAGACGAATATGACAGGCTGATGTCGCGCGAATCGTTTGAACGATCGCCTCTGGCGAGGGTTCCGGTCGAATGACCTGCGAAAAGCCAGGTAGCCATCGATGTTGTCTGAACATGAGGCCAACCGAGACATCATCTACGATATCGTAGCGAAGCAAGTGCTTGCGCTCTACAAGACTGCTGGCCTCTTGCGCGTTCAAAAAATAGCCAGAGCCACTGACAAACGTATTGCCGGGGTAGGCGTCCAACTCTGTCAGCCACTTGATACTCTTGCCATACCCGATGCGCCCCTGTGTCACGAGCGCCTGTCGGAGGCTGTCTGTCCAAACCCAACCGCCCGAATAACACAGATCTTCGCTCGACTGAACGAAGTCGTTCAGCACTGAGATGTTGATCACGCTACTGAGATTCGTTCGGAAAAAAACATCGTACCGTCCATCGAGAAACTCCAGCGCATCTACCATTTTGCTCAAGACCCCAGGAACGATCGGGGTTTGATAGCGGACTGGACATAGCTGACTTAGATCGGTGCAACGATCAACAATGACATGATCCGCAAGGTCATCGAGTCCATCGAGTCCATCGAGTGCCGTGGCATGCTCGAACAACAGAAAGACATCGATGTTCGGCCACCATTGTCGTGTGTGCCGGATCAGCTCGGCCCAGTAGGTCGCGACATAATGCCGGTAGAGGGGCGTCGAGAGTGAAGCGATCGTCAGGATGGCGATTGTCTTCATGCCTGCCCTTGCGCCGCCTCCAGAACGCGAGTCACGCTGGCTACTCGGCGAACATCACCCGGTTGCGCGCCGCGCTGATCAAGTATGCCCTGTAGGGAGCGGACTTGAGCCGAATTCGCGGCGAACGGTGTCACCCAAATCGATATCGCGACCGCCGCGAGCGCCATCGAAGCCGCAGGCGGTTTCATCCACCGGACCACCGGTGCAGGCCCTCCGCGCTGCGCTGTCTTTCGCATCCCGGGCTCGCGTGTCTTGCGTGCGCCTACTTCAACATGGGCCTCTATGCACGGCGCGGGAATGGCTGCGGTGGCGAATCTGCATCCGCTTGCACGCGAGCGCGCGTTGGCATTGGGTATCGGGTCCACCGTTGGGCCCGCGCTACGCGGTCTTAGGATCGCGTTGATAACCAATGCGGCCTTCGACCGACCAATCCAGCTCGCGGTGAATATACTCGAGATCGCTGCTGGCGATTTTTGGGAATCGGCGTGGCGCGTAATCGTGATTGCCAGGGCGGCCGAAATGCCGTCGTTCACCGACGACGTGTGGTTGCGCCAGCGCAATACCGAACCGCTCGGCAACCGGCACTAGTGATTGAGTGTCGTCCCTCAGGGTTTCATAGTTCACAATGTGGAAGTGCTCGACCAAGGGGGCCAGGTTGAGAAGGTGCTGAAGCTTTCGTGTTCTGAGACGCAGGACGTTTTCGGCATCCTCGATGAACCAGTATCCATCTGCTCGCGAAGGCCAACACGGGTTCACGCGCGAGGTTTCAAAGGAATGCCACGGTTTTCGGATAAACTCGCTAAACGGTAGGTTCCAGTGGTCTCCTGCGTGATAGGGGCGCAAGTGGAAGGAGCGTAGCCATTCCAACGGCTCCCGAACGATGCACAAGAACAGCGTGTCCCGGCTATCGCTTAACGGGCGTCTGCACTGAAGGTCTGTCGACGCGTTCGCTCGGCAGCGCGGGTGGTGCCACCGGATGAACCAGTGCTTGCCGCCAAATGCCTTCGTCAGCGCAACATGCTTGAAATTTTTTCGCACAAGGCTTTCGAGAAAATTCGTCCCCGAGCAGCGCTCGCCGAATATCTGAACATACTTGATCGGCTGAGCCAAGGGCTCAGCGCGCTGTGACGCCCAGTTACACATTCGTGAATGCTCCGGTCGCCGCGCTGCAAGCGCTCTGACGCGAGCAGGCTTGAATGTGGTACGTTGTAGTCGATGTCTTTGTTATGACATCGCACTCGTCTGAGACGCGTACGGGCTGAAACGGCAGTCGCGCCGGCCGGCCCTGTTGGACGTGACCGTGTAGCGATCGCAGCAATTGGCAGCAGCGGGGCTGCCGAAGCGGCATGTTGGCGTGCCGGCACCGCCGTCGCAATCGATGTGGCGATCGGCGGCCCAGGACTCGTTCAGAAACCCGATCACATCCAGCATGGCGGGTGCCACGCAGACGGTCATCGTGACTCAGGATCCAGTGCGACAACCGCATGGGCGAGTTCGTACTACTGGTGGGGCCGATATACGATGAGTCAGCATCGCTAACATGCCCGTCTATCGTCGTTCTCGCTTGCTCCATATCCATATCCCTAAGACCGGAGGGACCGCCATTGAGGAATTTTTTCACGCGCGCGGCGATATGACCTGGCGTCCGGCCTCCTGGGTCGGGCGGTTACGTGTGCGTGGGCGCTGGTATGAGCTTCAGCACCTGACGATGCCAGAGCTGTGCTTTCTGAGCCAGGGCGAATTCCAGGGGTTTGAGTCGTTTGCGGTCGTACGTAACCCGTACTCGCGGCTGGTTTCAGAATTCCTCTGGCGAAGTGCGCCGAGTGAAAACGGGCATGAGCCGTTGCAGCGTTTTCGAGATTTCGCAGCGTTTGTGTCCGCAATTCCCGTCATCGCCGATCACCGGTGGCCATTTTTGCTGCGACACCAATCAAAGCAGCATGTGAACTTCTTGATCCACGTCCGCCCGCAGAATCAATACGTGTACGATCCTGAAGGTCGACCATGGGTCGATGAGATCTTGCGATTTGAGTCGCTTGGGCCCGAGTTTTCCCGATTAGCAGCTCGGCGCGGTCTCAAGTCGACGACGGTGCGTTCGCCGGCTGCCAGAAACGCGCTCGCCTACTACGACCGTTTCATGCTCGATCGGGTGAATCAAATCTACGCAGACGATTTCCGTCTTGGAGACTATCCCATGGTGTAGGTGCTGAGGCCGAGCATCTCCGCATGAGAAGGTGATCAAGCCGGGGGCGGGTCAAGGTCAACACCGGCCAAGGCCGCCCATTCGGATACGGTTCGCGTCCGGCCCAGGCCGAATCGGCCGAGTTTCGCAGGGTCGCCGCGCCCGTAGAACAGCGTGTGGATGCGACGGATCATCTCGTTGGTGCTCCGGGTCTGCCACTGCGTGCCTTTTGCCTCCCAAACCTTGTGTCGCTGCCCGCCGCTGTAGTTGCTGTAGTCGAGATGCCAAACCTGGATCGCATCGGGCAGGAAGATGTCGTATCCATGGGTGAAAGTGCGCACCGACAGCGCCGCCTCGTGACCGGCGTTGACCATCGCCGGATCTTCCGGGACCTCTTCGATCCAATGCCCGTGCGTGAAGACGAAGTTGCAGCAGATCAGCGCCGTCCTTTCATGAGGCTCGGATCTGCGCGCCTGGGACATTTGAATATCGAGCCACCCCACGGGTGGGATGCGCGTGCAGGTCATTCGGGGAACGCCATCGAGCGCTGTACCGACCCAAGGGAGCACAACCTGTTGGTGCTCATCGAACGTAAAGGGCGGGGAACTGGTCGTGAGCAGCGGTTTATCGCTCGGTTTGCTGTTGAGCTGCGCGATCAGATTTTGGTCCCAGCCCTTTGCGAACGCAGTGTGGGAATCGACCAACAGATGGTACTGCTCGCCGGCGTAGAGCTTCTGGACTTCGGCGCGCGCCCATCCGTAACCTAAACTCGCATAGTACGGGTAGCGGCGAATCCGAAAGCGGGGATCGCTCAAATATGGGTCGAGATTTTCTCCGTCATCTGCCTGCCAGCAGATGCCGAATGTTAGCTTGTCTGGCTCGGTGGCATTCGCCAGCGCCGAATGGATGGTGAACGGCAGATACTCGTCCCGATACGAGGCAATCGACAAAAAGATCCGCTTGTCACCGCTCGCGCTGCTCATGCCGGACGCAACTCCAGGGCGCCGACCTCGCTGAGGCGACTGGTGATGGTGAGCACATCGCCGCTGAGCTGTCCGGACGGCAGGTCATACTGCTGCTCGAGCTGACTCACCACCCGCGCGAGATTCCGCGTTCCGTCGCAGAGCGACCAGATCGCTGCGGCCGAGGCGTTGAGTGCAAGCGTGTCGGCGCGCCCGGGGATCTCGAGGATCGTTTGATCGCAGACCTTCCCCTCTCGCACGCCGCGGCGACGGTGTGCACACAGAAACGCCAAGTCTCCACCCGACTCATAGCGCTCAACAAAGCTGTTGAGCAGATTGAGGAACGCCTGCCCGGCCCGACCGTTGACCTGCGCTGCGGTGACCCGCTGCCACGGTCGATAGCGCCGCTTGTCCCAGGCGATCTCGCCGCTGGGGGCACTCACCGGTTCGCCGTAGCACAGAACCGGAACATCAACCGTATCCGCCTCCATCGCACAGGCGAGGCGAATGGGATCAAAACGCAGATGCGCCTCAGCGCTCGCGACCGCGAAGCTGATGCGCTCGGTCTGCTCGGCAGTGTGTTCGGTTCCCAGTTCGCTGCGCATGATTCCCATCAGTTCGAGCCACCGCGCCACGAGCTTGCGCAGATCGCTGCTGTGTAAGAGCACCGGGCGGGTCACGGGCGGCACGACAAGCGCGCGGTTGACACAAAACTGGTCAAGAAAAGCGAACGCCGAACCCAATCTAAACGGCCCGTGGCCGGCCTGCGGCAACTCCAGCCAGGGCGTTGCCAGTGCCTGCCCCGGGGCCGCCTCGCGGGTGATCGGCGCGCGGATGACAGAATCGAGCTCCAGCAGCAAAACGGTTCCCTCAACCGGCTCGCGATACAACCATTCAAGTAATGCCGCCGGCTGATTGTATGCCGGGAACACATCCCCGGTGTAAGGGTGCGGTGACCAGGCGTAGGTTCGCACCACGCGCGCAAGCCGCTGTGTCGGGAGCGGATCCCCTTTGTGCGCCGGCGTCAGTCGGACCAGTTCCCCGGGTTGCTCAGCCAGGCCCCACGCGTAGTCCAGCAAATCGCACTGCCATTGGATCGCCGGGTTCGCCTCGGCAATGAACACCGTGTAGATCAACCCGTCCTACCCCTCACGCTCGGCATGTGAACCGAATTGGGAAGCCAGCGCTCCGCAGCGGAAATGGCCCCATCCGAACGTCTGACCCGCGCCGGCCGTCTCGCTTCGATGTACCCAGGTTGTAATCGCGAAGCGATAGCTCGAGAACGCATTCGAGGGGCAGCGTACAGGCCGCACTTCGTGCATGTCATCACTTGGAAAGACGACCAGTCGGTTGGAGACCGGCGCGATCGTCCGAAAGGTGTCGCCAACATCCCAGGTGCCATCGCTCCGCGGCGAGCGGTCGTATAAGCGCAGTTCGCCACCCGAGAAGCCGCGCGGCTCACGCGCGAGGTAAAAGATGCAGGTCAGGAAACGGGTGTTGTCAACCCCCGCATCGGCATGCCGCTTGAAGAAGTGACCCGTTCCTGCGGCCGTGAGTTGCGTTTCGATGCTGGACAGCGGAAACATCTCAAGACCCAGGTCGGCAACGATCAACGGCAGCCAGATTAGCAGTCGGTTCTCAAACAGTTTCGCGTGGGCGGTTTCACCGAAGTCGGGAACGTTTAGGTTTTGCCGGTACTCCGCGTTCGCGTCGGTGACTGTTCCGGCCTCGAAGCGGTGCTCCGAGGCGATGGCGAACTCGATAAGCTCGCGATGCTCATCGGGGCAGAGAAAGTCATCGATCACGACATAGCGCGGATGGTGGATCGCCACAGCGCTGGCCACACCCCGCGCATCGGTCGCGGCCAGCGGCTCGGCGCGGTCGAGCAGCACCGGCGGTTCACTCACGATCGAGATGACCTGCGAGGCCCTGAACGAACAGGCCACTCGCCCCTCGTCAAGCGGCAATTCGATCATGTCGAGACTTGCGTCCGGGGACGCGAGCGCACCAAAGAGCGCAAGCAGGGTCGGCGAGTCCTCGCGCAGACGTAGTCGATGCGCCTCGCCGCTGGCGAGGAGCACCTCGAGTCGGATATTTCTGACCTCGCTCATGCAGGGCCCGCGTCCTGCGTACGCGCGCTCCAAGTCGCGATGAGCTCGGCTGCGCGATCCTCCCCGCTGAACCTGAGCTGAGCAACCGGCCGGGCCTCGCAGAGGCGGCACAGGCGTTCCACGGCCCGATCGCGATCAAACGAGAAGTCGGCCGAGCAGCGGATAAGCTCGGTCACGGCCAGAGCCGGTCCTGAAGCCGTCAATGTATCGCGCGCCTGCAGCTGCGGGGTTGCCACGACAACTTCAGCAAGCGGCGTCGGGTTGCGTCGCAGCCGCTCCCCCGCGCCTTCTGGCCGAGCACTTGATCCAAACGGGATGACTGTCAAGTCCGCCATCCGAATGGAGAGGATACCCGCCTCGAGTCGCTCGAACCCATAGGGCTCGAGTGCACGAACCAGCGCATCGGTGTCGGCGTTGCTGGCGAGCGTGAGTGCGCGCCCGCTTCGCGCCAAGGCCGCGCCACGCAGCCACACATAACCAGGCCGCACGCGCCCAAGAAGTTCCACCACCCGCTCACGCAGCCGCATCGTGAGCTCCTCGCGTGTCGCCGCTTCAACACACACCGCCCCGTCGAGCATGATCTCGTAGCGATCACCAACGGGACGAAGCTCGAACTGCGCGATCACGTTCCGGCGGGTGTCGGCATTATCGCACCCAAACACCGGCGCAAGCTGCTGCAATAACCCAGGGTCTGAGGACTCCACGGCAACTTGAAGCCCCTCGAAGCCAATCGAGAACGATGCCGAGGGGCGATGCGCAGTGGCCCAATCCGGCACCTCGCCCTCTGGCTGTTCACGCGTCCCGGGCAATAGCCCGGTATCCAGCACGCTGGCAAGCAAAAAGCTTTCGGGCCACTCACGCATCCAAGCAGGGTTCAGTCGTTGCGAGACGCGATTCCACGAATAAGATCCTTCCTGCTCTTCCACCATGACGCCCGCGTCCAGTGCAATGCACTCGCTTAAGGCATGGCGGCCCCGTTCAAGCGGCGAGCCTTCATCCGGGAGCTCGTTCCAGAAGAAGCGAAAGGGTTCGGGGTGTCCATGATTGCCCCGGTAGCGCTGAATCAGTGCGGAAAAGGTGCTTGTCATCGTGCCGATGAACTCAGCCGACTCACCGGCGACCAGCTGCGAGAGGTGAGCGAGGCAGAGACTATCCCTCTGCGGGAGGCGCGCGAAGTCGTCCTGGTAAGCATCCAGGATGTGCCAGTCAAGAAATAGATTGTTCGGAAAGGCAGTGCAGATTTCACGAAAAAACGGGTCCTCGCGCTCATCGGTCAAAATCACCAGTGGATCGTCACGACTGAAGACCCGATCCATGGCGTCGATGGCTTCCCAGGGTTTGCGCTCGAGCGTCGTCACGCCGTACGTCAGCTTGAAGTCGCCCCGGCGCAGATGCACGGCATTAAACCTACCCAGGTCGGTTGCAACCCGGCGCGCAAGGTCGCGGTAGGGCTCCTTGGCGGTCATGCGCGCGAGCGTCCGGTACGCGGAGCGGCGACATTCGGCATCGAGATAAAACAGATAACTGTAAAAGCAAAGATTCCGTCGATGCATGGGCTCCCGGGCGTCGGGAACCAGGGGCTGCTCGCTCAGGCGAAGCACAGGGATGTGATCATGCTGGTCCGCCACGGTGACCCAGTGCTGGCGGCCGCGCGCAAAATAGGTTGCATCCGCTGTCAGCCGGTCCCGGTGAGACGGAAAACAAAAGACGGTGTCACTCAGCGAATAGTCGGTCAGCTCGAGACTTTCGGCATCGAGAAGCGCTGCTGGGTCGTAATCGGCCCATGGGACCGGCAGGTCGATTAGATCGGTGACACGGCTCGGTTGCGAATGATCGACCCGCCCGTCATAGGAGACGAGATTAGCAGCGGGTGATCGGTTCCCATCGAGCAACAGGAAACGGTTGGTCAGATGCGCTAGCACCACACCCACCTCGGTTGACAATATCGCGTTGCTCAGCCCACAGCGGCCTGAGAGATAGAGAGTGTACAGCAGTTGCCTCATGGCGCTTCAGACCATCGGCGCGGCGACGGGGATCGGGTGGTAGTGCACAAACATAGCCGCGTAGTAGTCGCCCTCGAGTGGATAGGGGCGCCCGTGCGCAAGGCGTGCGCCTTCATAGAAGAGGCACTCACCCGGCTCGAGATCGATTTGCACTCGCTGGCCTTCAGCGTCGACCAACGAGAGCGGCCAGGGCTCATCGAGCGCTGCGTCGACGCAGATTGCCGAGCTCACGACGTGCGTGGGGCGATCGACATGCGTGTACAGATAGGTCCCGCGTTGGTAGATACGGATCCCGTAGCAACTCGAGTATTGCAGGCGTAGCCCTGACCAGGCCTCGTGGGCAGCCTTTAACTCGACAGCAAGCTGTTGATTGAAGTGCTCATCCGAGAGGATGAGCGTGGGGATGATCTGCGGGTTGTCGTTTCCGATTTCGCGGATGGGGTTTTCAACCTGGCAGTACGCGGCGTTGCCCCTCAAGTGATCAACGAGTCGCTGAGCGAGGTCGTCGCTCAGACGCCACTTCTTGAAACCGAGCCCCCAATCGGGGGCGGCGGCTTGCATCGCGCGTTGCTGCTCGCGCAGGTTGGGTGGCGCCTCAAGCTCTGGGATCACACGCCGTCGCTCACTGCGCAACGATCTCGCCGAGCCGACGCTTTGCGGCGATCGCAAGATCGAAAAACGATGTCTCAAGTGGGCTCGAGGCACCCACTCGAAAACTCTCGAGATCGGAATTCAGGAAATTGCGATCTCGGAAAAGCTGTTTGTGCCAGTGCGAAAACCGAAACGGCCCGCCGGCGCCATCGTTGATATCCACGTAGTAGTGAAAAAAGGACCCTGGCGGGAGGTCCTCCTGGTTCGGGCCCGGCACCGAGAACTCCGGAGCGTCTAGCAACCGATATTCGATCTCATTGGCGGCGGCGGCGAGCGCGAAACACGCCATTTCCGACATCCAGATCGTGTGATCGGACAGATTGGCGGCCTTTCCGAGTAGGTAAAGGGTCTGGCCAAAGCGGAAACAGTCCTGGACGAACTTCTCGTTGCGCACGGCCGCCCCCTCGAGGAAGACGGTGACACCGCCGGGCTTCAGGGTGGTGTCGCATCCGATGGTCGCCAGCAAGCCCTGCAGGTCGACGCCGCGCCCGCCGCTGTCCGCGCTCAAAAACGGCTCATGGGCGATGATGGCATTCGCTGCCATCGCGTTGCCAACCGGGAAGACCTCGTCGCGGAGGTCCTTATAGAGAAAGACGTCGGTGTCCATGAGACACACGATATCGTCGTTCTCAACAACGTGCGCCATCGCCTTGAGGCCCTCGACCCGGTGCAGCGCAACGTATCCTGAATCCCCGCCGGACAGGTCGACCGGGTGTCCATGCGAGTGGTCGTCGCCGCTGACGGCGCGTACACCATAGGTGCTGATTATCTGCTCCAGCGGCGCAGAGAGCGCGCGATGGTCGTTGCAGACCACGAGCGTCACATCCCAGCCGTCGGGAAGCTGGCCGACGAGCGACTCGAGCAAGATCGCGAGCTGCCAGTGGAAGTACGCGCGATCCTCGAACGCGACGACAAACCGAACCGGCGCGCGCGGTGTGTCGGCCGGAGGCAGGGGCGCGGTGGCTGGGGCATCGACGAGCAGTCGCTGCGGCGCCGGCCCGAACTCAACCAGCCCGAGCCACTGCAGCTGAGAAAGCGCCTGGGCGATGTCTAGCGCCACCGCGACAGGATCACCGGCATAGCGTGCGCTCAACGCTGCAGCGACATCCGGCAGCGCGCGGCTGCCATCGCACAACGTCCACAGCGCCGCCCCGGTCTCGTTCAGTGCAAAGACGCGCGCGTCGCCTTCAACGAGAAGTACCAATTCCCGGCCGACCGTAAACGCCCTGACGTCGCGGCGCTGACGCGGCCGCGGGACCTCGACTCCGCTAGGCATGCTTTGGGTTAGTCGCGTAGCTGCGGAAACGCTATGCCGACTTACTGTCGTCCGGGTTCGACGCTTGCTCGCTCGTGTCGGCCGGCGCGTCGTTCTCTTGACCCTGCTTGTGGATACGTTTTGCGCCGGCCGCCGCCAAGGCGGCGCCGAGCACCGCCGCACCTGCAGCGCCCATCGCCGGGACCGGTGCTGCCACGGGCGGAGTCGGTGCCGGGGTTGGCGCTGGCATCGGTGCCGAAGTCGGTGCCGAAGTCGGTGCCGAAGTCGGCACCTCTTGCGCTTGCGCTCTCCGTGTAACGACCACAGCGCCACCAAGCGGGATCGACAGGATCGCGGGCGCGATCCATTCGCTCAGCACTGCGCGCCGAGTCGTGAGCCGACCAAAGGTCGGCTCGGAGCCAGCGCCCTCATGGCTGTCCGAGCGCTCGCGCTTGAGACGCTCGAGCTCCTGGGTCAATAACGCAATGTTGTCGAGAAGTTCACGTTCGCGCTTGTCACTCACCGCCCAGCCCCCCCCCGAGGATCTCAAGATTTGCCGCGAATGCTAGCGTATCCTAGTATTAAAGTCTAGTTCTCGGTGTGCTCAAGCGCGGCACGGCGGGCAGTCTGCGCACCGCGTCTGTCCGCTGCAGTCAGGGATTGGCAGTGCGCGAGCCGCCCACCTCTATCTGCGGGCTCAAACCGGGTTTGGGCTCAAGCCGAGGCCCGCAGTCGATGCGCACCCTCCGGCTGCGGGGCTATGTTCCGCTTCATCGCTCGCAAGCGGGTGCCTGTTGACTGAGGATAAATCCAGAGACCCCGAAGACTCGATGCAACCCACGATCTTTGTGGCCATTGCGGCCTACGCCGATCCGGCGCTACCGCGGACACTGGAGGACGCGCTGTCGCTGGCGCACGAACCGGAGTGCCTTCGCTTTGGGATCTGTTGGCAGGACGATCCCGCGCACCCGGTGGCGCTGGAGGCCTTCCGACGCGACCCTCGCTTTCGATTCATCGACCGCACGACGACGGAAAGTCGCGGCGGCCCGTGGGCGCGAAATCTCGCGCAGTCGCTGTGGCGGGGAGAACCCTACACGCTGCAAGTCGATGCTCATGTGACGTTCGCATCGGGGTGGGATCAAGCGCTGATCGCGACGCTCGAGTCGATGCCGGCAGAAAAACCCTTGCTGACGATGAACGCGCCGCTCTTTTATGCTGATGAGCACGGCGCCCTGCACCGGCGTGACGACATGGGCGTGCCGACGACGCGCGTTAATGGCTGGCGCGCACCCGACTGGGCCCCGTGGTTTGACTTTGGCCCGCCGAACACGCAGCACCCCGGCCGCGCCCGCTTCGTGAATGGGGGTTTCGTGTTTACGCGGGGTGAATGGAACGTCGAGGTCCCTCAGGACCCCGACCACTATTATTGGGGCGAAGAGTTCGGCGTCACGGTCCGGTCGTTCACTTGGGGCTACGATCTGTTTCTCCCGAACCAGCCACTCGTGTGGCACCTCGATCATCGCGGTGCACCACCGCGTCGTCATTGGGAGCATGGCGAAGCCGTGGTGCGCAGCCGCAACACGACGGCGATCGAGCGATTGCGCAAGCTCGTCTATTCCGATGGGTCAGAGGGGCTCGGACCCTACGGCCTCGGGCGCGCCCGCACGTTGCGCGACTACGAGATCTATGCGGGGCTCGATCTCAAGGGGAAACGCGCCCATCCGGACGTGTTCACGGGCGCGAACCCCAACCCCATCACCATACGCTGCGATGCGGACTGGGCACGCTGCTTGACCTGGGATGACTACATCAAGCGCCCGGACACGCGAAGCGAGACCCCCGCGCCTGCGGCGAGCAACGACCGGGGAAGCCATCTGCGCTGAGGTGTTTGAGCCGACATGCATCAGCACGCTGCGTCGGGTGATGTGTTTCGATTTTGCTGACTGCGGCTCGCGGCCCCGTCGCGGTGCTCGGGACGGTCCTCACCGTGCTCAGGGCCTTCGATGCGGCACAGCCAGACGTGATGCCTCAACTTTTTCAAACAACTACGTTTACTCATCCGACGAGCCAATCTCACGTGACACGCGGGACATCGATCTCAGTTCCGCTACCATGAGGCGATGCTCCGCGGTCCGCCCGCCCACCCCGAGTGGAACCGAAGCAGAAGGTGACTCCGCTCAGGAGGTTTGCCGGTGGCCCGCAGGGTGAGCGTCGCGAACGGGTTGATCGACGCTTTAGCCGCTGCGCCAATGTTGATAGGCCTTGGGGCACCGGGGACCCGTGAATTAAACGCCCCCCGTGATGCTCGTAGACCCCAAAGCTTCAGACGACGGCGCTCATGAACACGTCAGCGAGCTTCTGAAGCGGCCCAGTTTCGGCTCACTCAGCGCTTGGGGGGAGATTGCACCTCGCACCTGGAGCCGACATCGTCACGTTCCTCCCGACACGATGCTCTCCTGCGCGGCTGACCACGCGACAGCGCGCCAGCGGTGAGTCGCTCGGCCTGAACCGGCTGCGTGCGCATGCCAGGTGACAGGTACCAGAGTCCGTTCGCGAAATAACGTTGGAGCTTCTCGTCGAGATCTCTCGTCCAGCTGTTGTGCACGATCCATGGATCGGCTGGCGGCGTGCGGCCGCCGCAGTAACGGTGCCCGTTGGTGAACCGGTCCTCGTCGAGGATGACGGTGTCGAGGCCGCGCTGAGCATGGTAGGCGAGCACGACGTTCATCGGTTCCTGCTGGCTGCAGAAATGTCCCACCATCTCGTGGTGCCCGTACACATCCTTCCAGAATTCCCGAACGGCCGGGGTGCGGCGGAAGTACATAAACCCGCTGTTCGCGAAGAGCGGGCGGAAGCGGCCGTTGGGACCGTCATACATCGCTTGGACGTCTGCGCCCGCCCGGGCCCGCTCGATCAACACGGGCCGAGGATCGCGGCGCCACACCAGATCGGCGTCCTGGAATAACAGGTCCGCGGGCGCGTCGAGCAGTTGTCGGATCACCCAGTTCTGATGATACATGTACGCGGTCCAGGCCAGATCGCCGTAGGCACCCGACTCCGTCATCCGGAACAGCAGCTCAGAATCCTGATCGAAGTAGGTGAGGAAGCCGAGCCGCTCGATGCGTTCCTGCGCTTGGCGGTCGGTTGGGAAGACGATCGTCGAGGACCGCACGTCGATGCCGTGCCAAACACAGGATGCGGCCCAGTTCTCGAAAAGCCGGGCGAACCGGTGGTCGCACGTCATCGCCACGAGCACGTCAGCCGATGGATCGAGCCGCGCGAAAAGGTCGGGCGCCGCCTGCCCGAAACGGACCTCGTCGTTGGCCTGGCTCGAATAGACGCGGCAGACCTGCTCAAGCAGCGCGTGCGACACTTCGGGCACGTCAATGGTGTCGCCGCAGAGTGTCGGCCAGGTCCTCGGTGCGGCGGGCTCCCTCACCGGGTCAGGCCGGCCGGTGGCGTGGGGCAGCCTGGCCACAGCGATCGTCGACGTGGGGCGCTCCGCCTCGGAGATGGCCGGTTGCTCGCCGGGGTTGGCGCGGCAGCGATGCGCCTCGCTGCCGGCCCTGCGCGGAACGGGCACCAAAGGCTTGCATGGAGGTTGTCGGCCATGCCGAGCGCAAGCAGGTCGGCGCAGGCCTGAGGGCTCGGCTCGACGCGACCGAGGCGCCGAGGGCTCAGGCGGACATGGGCTGCGCGGGGCCGATCGGGTGACACGGCATTTGCCGGTGCCGGGTACATCGGCAGTTGGCTGCCTGCCCCACGCCCCGGCGTTGGCCGCCAGCATGCTGCGCCCGCGCCGCGCCAACCGCTGCACTGTGCCGGGGCAAACTGCGAATGACTGCAACAGCTTGCCGGATTCATAACCGCGCGCGGTCCGTACGGGCGCTCGCGCCCTGCCGCTCACGCGTCATCGCACTTCAGATCCGCAGACGGAAAGGCGGACGTCACCCGGTTTGTCGCACGCCGGCGCCGCTCGGCTCGCCTGCGGCGGCCAGACGGGATGTCTCAACCTGCTCTCGCACCCAGGCGTACGTACCGCTCAAACCGGCTTCGAGGGGCACCCCGGGGGTCCATCCCAGCTTCTCTTCAATGAGGCGGTTGTCCGAAGTGCGCCCGCGCACGCCAAGCGGACCCGGAACGTGTTTGACGCGCAGGTGCTTTCCGGCGATCTGCATGGTCAGCGTCGCAAGTTGGTTGATGGAGATCATCTCCGGGGAGCCAATGTTGACCGGGCCGACGAAGCGCGATTCCACGAGTCGGCGAATGGCCTCGATGCAGTCCGCGACGTAGAGAAACGAACGGGTCTGGCACCCGTCGCCCCAGATCTCGAGCTCGTCGCCATCTTGCGCTTCGGCGACCTTGCGACAGAGGGCGGCCGGTACTTTCTCGCGCCCATCGTTCCAGCTGCCTTCCGGCCCGAAGATATTATGCAGCCGCGCAATGTGGACCTCGACGCCGTAGTTCCGCGCGAGGGCCTGATAAGCGCGTTCGCTGAACAGTTTCTCCCAACCATAATCGCTGTCAGGTTCCGCAGGGTATACGGAGTCCTCGGCTGTGGTTGGGTTGTCGGGATCGGTTTGGTTGTAGAGCGGATACACGCAGGCCGATGAGGCGTAGAAAATGCGCGCAATCCCTGTATGGCGCGAGACATCTAGCACATTGAGATTGATCTTGGCTGAATTGTGCATGATGTCGGCGTCGTTCTCGCCGGTGAATAGATAGCCGGCTCCGCCCATGTCGGCGGCCAGCTGATAGACATCGCTGACCCCCTGCATGACCTCAGCGCAAAAGGCGCGATCCCTCAGGTCCCCGAGCGCAAACTCATCGGCGGCCGGCTCGGCGTACCGCGGCAGGACCTGATCGGCCCCCCTGACCCAGAATCCCTCGTGCTTGAGGCGCCGCACGAGGTGGGTCCCAATAAAGCCGCCTGCGCCGCAGACCAGTGCGCGCTTGATCTCTCGATACATGGATGTTCTCCGCTCGGCAAGGCCTGTCGGTCAACCGCAAGGATACCTGGTTGCCGGCCCTTGCGGGGCATGCCGCATCGCCCGGGCGAGCGCGCCCGAGCGCCATCGGCGCCCTGTCTGCATTCCGGGGTGGGCGGATGTGCCGCAAGAGTGACCCTTTGAGCGGCGCGGCGTTCGGTCCTCGCCCGCAGGCGTGGCGCCCCGAGATACCCCCAAGCAGCAGGTCCTACGCCGCGCGCACGATCATGTCGCTCGGCCCGGTCGCGCTAATGGTGGCCAGCGGGAGCTGGATGCAGAGAAAACGTGGTCTGACCCTGAGCTATCCCCGGGGTGAAGCGGGAGCCTGGATCACCGGCGCCGGAGGTGATGGTCCGGGGTGTGGGGTGGCGGCGGAGACGGGCCAGGGCGCCGCGGCCACCTTATCCTGCAAGCCTTACGGATCGACGCTTGCCGCTTCAACCCGCCACGCCGAAGCGCTCTTTCAGGCGCTCTACGGTCGTGCGCCATGATGGCGTGACAGGCTTGCAGACGGTATTCTGATTGCCGAACATCCCGACCTCCTGAACGGCCTGGCCCTCCGGCAGCGTGTGCTGCCAGCCTATCGGTACGAAGTACTCGCATCGCTCGGGGTCCTCGACGAGGTTACGGTGGTAGCCGCCCTGCAGAACATCCAGGGCGGGCTGGCCGTCTATCCGAAACTCGCTCGCCGGCACTCGCGGGCCGGCCACGGTGCCCACGCCGACGAAGCCCTTTCCGGGGATTTTGACCCACACGCGGTCGCCCTCGCTCAGCATCCGCAGGGAATTGCTGTACCAAGTGCCACCACCGCCCGAGATGAAGCCGTATCTCACAGCCTCGTCCCAGCGCCGCGTCTCGTCGGCCCCGAAACTGACATAGAACTCACCGTTCCAGGGTTCCTTCTCGCCCTTCCGTCCGGCGCTCGCAGCCTGTACCTGCACCTCGCCAGGGTCGATCAGCCATGCGCGGCTCAGGAGTTGCGCGTCTCCATGATTGAAGACCTGGAAGAACATCACGTTGATCGCGACGCCGCGCTCGTTGAGATAGCTGACGATGCGCTCGCTGCTGGCGTCGAGGGAGGCAGCGACGATGACGATCTGGTGGCTCTGGTTCAGCGCATCCTCGTCGAGGGGCTGTCCGAATTGGGTGCGGAAATCGTCCGACAGGCTTCGGCCGGGGCGGAATTTCGCGTAGATCGCGGCAACATCGTCGGCGCCGACGGTTTCGATCCAGGCGGCGTAGTCGAGTGCCTGGGCGACGACCTCGCGCGGTGTCTTCTCGCGCTTGAGCTCCACGAGGACGAGGCTGCCGTCTGGGGCGATGGCGAGGAGATCGAGAATACCACCATACCCGGTGGCGACCTGCCGGCCGATCAGCATCCATTCCGACGACAGGATCCGCGGCTGGGCGACGATCATGTCCTCCAGCATCTGCTCGGACGGCAGGACGCCCTGCGGCACCTCGGCGGGCGTCTGCGACACTGTCCAAACGGCATGTGAAATGGGCATTATTCCGCAGCCTCAAGCGCGTCCGCGGCGGGCTCCAGCGCCTCGTGGAGCAGGGCTTCGAGGAGGCGGGCGCGGGTGGTGTCGGCGGTGGTGAGGGCGGCCTCCAGCCGGTCGCAGAGGGCCATGAGGGCATCGACCTTGGCCACGATGCGGTGTTGTTCGGCGAGGGGTGGGAGGG
>CAZGCI010000020.1:0-8777 GCA_964524185.1 uncultured Thiohalocapsa sp.
GCTGGGTAACATTGACCAATTTCACGGCCTCCTCGCCGCTCCCAAGGTCCTGGACTTACTCGACACAAAACCGCTCCTTCTAGGATGAACGTGTCCGGCAATCGCCTGAGCACCCCTTCAGCGGGTGGTCAGCTCCGGGGTTGCTCTAACAGCGCGGCCGCCAGCGCGATGCTGAGCACGGCCTCGGCGCCGCCGCCCGCGCCATTGCCGAGCTGCAGATGCCCGCCCAGCAGCTCGATACGAGAGCGCAGGCTGTCGAGTCCAAAGCCGCCGCCGGCCCCTGGCATTAGGATGGCCGCCGCGTCGTCGAGCCGGTGGGGATCGAAGCCCCGCCCATCGTCGCTGACGCTGATACTGAGCGTCTCATCGGTGCACGCGACTCGCACCAGCGCCCGGGTGGCATCAGCGTGCTTGGCGGCATTGATGAGCAGCTCCCGGGTGCCCTGGAACAGGGTCACCGCCAGCGCGTCGGACAGGTCTGGCAGCTCTCCCACTTGCTCGCACTGCACGTTCAGGCCCCATTGGTTGTGCACCTCGTCCGCCAGCCATTGCAACGCGGGGTACAGGCCACCTCCGCGCAACAGCGGCGGGCTCAGCTCGAACACGAGCGAGCGCAGTTGCCCGACGGCGCGGATCAGGAGCTCCAGCAACTGCTGGCGGCGGGCGTCGAGGTCCGTTGCGCCTTCAAGCAGAATGCGCGCCAGCACCAGCTCTTGGATGGTGGTGTCATGCAGTTGCTGCGCGAGCTGCCGACGCTGGCGCTCTTCGACCGTCGCCATCTCGATATTGAGCTCGCGCAGCCGGCGGTTGGCCTGCTGCAGGCGCTCGCCGCGCTCGTCCAACGCCGCATGCAGACCGCGGGACAAGCGCGACAGGGCGCACTGGGTCGCCACGCGCGCCAGCAGCACCGCCACCGCAAAGGGCTTGACGACGTAGTCCACGCCGCCCGCCTCGAAACCGCGCAAGACCTCGGGCTCGCCGCCCTTGGCGGTGAGAAAGATCACCGGAATGCGGGCTGTGGCATCCATGGACTTCAGCTCGCGGCACAGCGAAAAGCCATCCACGTCTGGCAGCATCACGTCCAACAGGATCAGGTGCGGGTCCCGCGCCTGGGCCAGCTCCAGCGCCTCGGCGCCGCATGCTGCCGTCACCACCCCATAGCCCTCCCGGCGTAGCAGTCCGGCGAGATAAATGGCCGTCGCCTCGTCGTCGTCGACCACCAGAATCTCAGACTGAGGGAGGACCTCGATCATGGCTGGGTGGCTCCTGCCAGTTAGCTGTTCGGTCTGAGGCGCCGCCGCGCTAAACATGCCTGCGCACTGTGGACTCCCTATGGTTTGCGGACGTCGCCCGTGGGCGCAGGCCGCTTTGTCCGCGAGCGCGCGGGTTTGCTGGTCACGCAACGCACGGTACAGAAAACCTTCCACTATCTCTGTCAGCCAGAAGCATACAACCAATCGGATGCATCGTGCTCCTTAACGCGATGCCCGCACCTGCGAATCATTCACATCGATGACAGAGGCGCCCAGCGCCGTGTCCACCAGGGTCGCGATCTGCCGCCGGGCGTCCGTTGCTGTCCCCTCCGGCGCTGCCACCACGGCATCCAGGGTCGACAGGACTTGCTCGGCCACCGCCAGCAGGCCCCGCAGGGCCGGCCGCCAGTCATCTCCGCTATCCAGCGCCGAGAGGGCTGTCTCGGCCCGCTGCGCCAAGCCCGGAGCACCCAGCAGGCCGGCAACGCCCTTCAAGCTGTGCGCGATGCGCCGCGCGGACTCGCCCTCGCCGGTATCCAGGGCCCGGCGCAGGGCTACTGGATCGGTGCGATGCTGCGCATGGAAGGCGCTCAGCATCTGTTGATAGAGCGCGGCATCGCCGCCGGCGCAGGCAAGCCCTGCCGTGAAATCGAGCGCCGCATCTGGCGCCAACGGGGCGGAGGCTGCCGCGCCGGCAGCGACGCCCGCCGGCACGACGCCTGTTGCGGTGCCCTGCTCGTCGGCGCGGCTCGGGCCGGCAGCCGGCGCGCCACTGAGCGTCCGTTGCAATGCCGCGTGCAGTGCATCGGGTGTGATTGGCTTCACGAGGTGCTCCGCCATGCCCGCGGCCCGGCTGCGCCGATGGTCTTCCGGATAGGCATGGGCCGTGAGCGCAATGATCGGCGGGGTTGCGCCGCCGAGCTCCGCTCGAATCTGCTGCGCGGCTGCAATCCCGTCGAGCTGCGGCATCTGGATGTCCATTAGGATGGCATCGAATGGCTCATCCAACGCGCGCCGCACGGCGGCGCGTCCGTTGACGGCCGTGACGACGGTGCAGCCGATGCGCTCGAGCAGCGCACGCACGTATTCGCGATTGGTCTCGTTGTCCTCCGCCAACAGCACCCGGCGGCCGCCCAGCGCGTTGGCGGCCTTGGCCAGCGCAGTGCCCGGCATGGTGACCGCGGCCAACGCCGGGTCGTCGCCGCCGAGCGCCTGCTGCAGATGCGCGTGCAGGCGGGCGCGGGAGGCCGGCAACGACAGGGCCGGCAGGTCGCCATCCCACGCAAAGCGCAGCAGCGGCACGCCGTGCCGGGCCGCTGCTTGGGCCAGCCGAGCAGTCTGCGCGGCGGGCACATCCGGGCCCGGCAGTGCCAGCAGCAACGCCCAGTCGGCGGCGGCGTCGCCAGCGCCGTCCAGTTTGGAGCAGGCCGCTGCGGCGCTATCCACCACCTCTACCGCGAGGCCGAAGGCGCGGAGCTGCCGTGCGGCGGCGGCAGCACGACGGACATGAGCGTCCCACAACAGCACAGGCGCGCCGCCAGGCGGTGACGACCGCCATGCTGGCGCGGCGCCCGCGACCAGTGGCAGCTCGATGGTGAAGGCAAAGCGACTGCCCCGACCTGGGGCGCTCGTGAGCTGGATATCGCCGCCCATGAGCCGCACCAGCTCGCGACTGATGCTCAGCCCAAGGCCCGTGCCCTGGTAGCGCCGAGTGGACGAGGCGTCGGCCTGGCGGAAGGGCTCGAATACCCTCTCCCTCACGTCGGCGGGGATGCCGATGCCCGTGTCGGTGACCGTCACGCAGAGCCTCACCTGCCCCGCCGCCGCAGCCGGCGTTGGCGCGACGCCCACCTGCACGCAGACCTCGCCCTGCGGCGTGAACTTGATGGCGTTGGACGTGAGGTTGAGCAGCACCTGCTCAAGGCGCAGTGCATCGCCGCTGAGGCGCACGGGGGCGGCGGGGTCGAGCTCAAACCAGAGCAGCAGCCCGCGCTGGTGCGCCTCCACCTCGGCCACGGCCTGCACCCGCTCCAACAGCTCATCCAGTAGAAAGGGGGCGTGCTTGAGCGCAGTGACACCGGCCTCGATGCACGACAGGTCCAGCACGTCGTTGAGGAGCCCGAGCAGTGACTGGGAGGCGCGATGCAGACGCTCCAGCCAGCTGCGTTGCTGCGCGTCCAAGTCCGTGTCCAGGCACAGCTGGGCCATGCCCATGACGGCGTTCATGGGTGTGCGGATCTCGTGGCTCATATTGGCCAGGAACTGGCTCTTGGCGGCCGCGGCGACCTGGGCCGCATCGCGGGCGGCGATCAGTTCGCGGTTGAGGCGGCTCAGCTCGCGCTGACGATACAGGACCAGCAGCCCGACGATGGCCACCACCGCCAGCACCTGCCAGAGCAGGGTCAGATCCATGCGCTGCTCAATGGTGAACCTGGTCTGCTTGCGCTCGACGGCATCCCGCTCGGCGGGTGTCATGGCGGCGATGGCCTTCTCCATGGCGAGGTGCAGCAGCGGCTCGTCGTTGCGCGTGGCAACGGCGATGGGGTCGCGATGCTCCAACTGCCCGATGATGCGCAGCCCACCCGCACTGGTAGCCACCAACGCTGCGGCGTGCTCGAGTGTGGCCACCGCGGCTGTCACCTGACCCGCCGCGAACGCCTGGCGCAGGGCGTCTTGGGACGGCAGCGACACGAACTGCAGCTCCGGATGACGGTCAGCCAGTGCGGCGGCAATGGCAGACTCCGCAGGCACTGCGATGGCCTCTGCACGCAGCGCCTCGATGTCACGCACAAAGGGGCTGTCAACGGGGGCCACCAGCACGTAGCTCAGATCAAAATAGGGTGTGGTGAAATCCAAGTCGGCTGCCGGCTCCGCGCTCGGCACCGCCGCGGTGAGTAGGTCGCAGCGGCGCTCACGCACAAATGCCTGCGCCTCGGCCGCGGTTGCCGTGGGGATGGGCTCGAGCGTGACGCCGAGCTTGCCGGCGAACAAGGCCAGGTAATCGCGGAACAGCCCGCGGTGCGCGCCGCGCGAGGTGTAGTCATAGGGTGCCCAGGCCGGGTTGTAGCAATAGCGCAGTCGCCCGCCTTTGCCCGCCAGGTATTCCCGCTCCGCAAAGCTCAGCAGCACCTGCCCCTCGGGCGGCGCAGGTTGCAGTCCGAGGTGGCGTTCACGAATGGCCGCAAGCTGCGTCTGCGGCAACGCCGCCAGCGCCTTGTCGATGGCGCTGACCAGCAGCGGCCAGTCATTGCGCACGGAGAACACCATCGCCGCGGGCGGTGCATCCTCGTAGGCGATCTCCACCGGAGGCGCGGCGGCGTCCGATACCAGGAAGCGCAGCACATCCGTGCTCCCCATCAGGGCATCCAGATCGCCGGCGAGGATTCGGTTCATCAAGTCCGGCACACTGGCACCGGGAACCGCGACAGCGCCGGCGATGCGGGCGATGTGCTTCTCGACCATCAAGGCACCCTGCGCGTAGCCGATGCGGCGGCCCGCCAGGTCGGCGGGGCCCTGAATATCCAGCGGATTCCCGGCGCGCACGAACACCCCGTTGGTGAGTACGCTGTAGGGGACCGAAAAGGCCAGACGTTCCGCCCGCTCGGGCTGTGGTCTGGACAGCGTCAGCCCGTCGATCTCGTGGGCCATGGCCTGCTGCACCAGCGTCGACCATTCGCCGAGGACGAGCTGGATATTGGTGCCGAGGCGCTCGTTGATGGCTGCAAGAATGTCAGCATCAATGCCGACGGCACGGCCTTCGGCGTCCTCGTAGCTGTAGGGCGCCCAGTCCGCGCCGCCGCCGAAGCGAATCTCTGGGTGCGCATCCAAGAAGGCGCGCTCGGCCGACGTGAGACGCACTGCCGGGGTGGCCATGAGCGCCTCCGGATCATCGTCCAGAAACTGGGCATAGCGACGCTGCATGGTCGACGCGGGGATGGCTGCGATGGCCTTGTCCAACAGAGCGGCCAGCGCCGCCTGGTCTCGTCGCACCGCGAAGTAGCTCGCGCGTTGCACGGGCAAGTCGCCGGCCTGGACTGCCGACAACGATCCGAAGCGCAGCGCCGGCTCGCGCGCCGGGCTAGGCGGGACGTTCAGCAGGACATCGGCGTCGCCGCGCGCGACGGCGGCGCGGGCGTCGGCACTCGACATGGGCTCGAACTGAAGCGTCACCCCCAGCAGCGCCGCGGCCTCACGCATGAGCTCAATGGTGAATCCGCTCGGCTCGCCATCCCAGATCATGGCGAAGGGGGGCGCCTCGCTGAAGACAACGCGCAGCACATCGCGCCCGGCGAGCCAGGCGCGCTCGGCGTCCGCCAACGGCAGGGTTGCGGGCCCGCGCAGCGCCGCCAGCGCCTCTGCATCGCCGAACCAACGCGTCCACAGCGTCTGCAGCTCCCCAGGCTGCAGGGAGGCATAGGCCTTGTTGAGAATACTGGCCAGCAGCGGCAGGTCGCGGCGCACGGCGAAGGGGTGACCCTGCAGCGGGCGGCCCGCCTCGGGCAGCGGCACCGTGCTGATGATGGCAAGGTCGCTCAGCTGTTCCGCCTGAAACAGATGCACCGCCACCTGGCGCATCAACACCGTGGCGTCGGCACGGCCCTGTGCCACCGCGTACAGCGCCTCGCGCGGCCCCGACACATGCAGCCGCTGCGCTGGCGCACAGCAGTGTTGCAGCAGCTCGCTGATTTCCGACCCTGGACTCTCGGCAACGGTCTTGCCCCGGAGGCCGTCGGGGTCCTGAATGTCGCCGCGGTCACGACGCGCGACGATGACGTGCTCCACCGGGAAGGCGTGCGCGCTGAAGGCGAGGTAGTCACGCCGCGCCGGCGTGGCCGCGACGTTGATGGTGAGGTCCGCGCTCCCGGTGCGCAGGTGGCTCTGCACCCGGCTCGGCTCTGCGGCCCGCCAGCTCAGGGTAAAGCCCGCGCGCCGCGCGATCTGCTCCATGAGCTCCACCGAATAACCCACGGGACCCGTGTCCGCCCATTCCGCAAAGGGCGGCAGGGGCGAGAAGTGCACACGCAGGCGCGGGTGCTGCTGGACGAACGCCTGCTCCGCTGCGGTGAGCTCCAGCGGCGGCGCCGGCGGCGTAAACACGAAGTCGTCCAGTGCCACTGGACCCGCGGCTTGGTCCGTCTGCCGCAGCAGCTCCAGCACCGCCGCCAGCGCGGCGCGATCCGGCCTGCCGATGGGATGCACCTCCGGCAGCATGGCGCTATGGGTCTGATGGGCCTCGAAGCGGAGGTGCTCAGCCGGCTTGTCTTGGGTATTCCACCGCGCGCGGATGAGGGCCACCAGCTCGTCCGGGTGGTCCAGCGCATAGGCCCAGCCACGGTTTGTGGCCGCTGCCAGGGCCGCGGCGGCATCCGGGTCGGCATCCGCAGTGGCCGCGGTGGCGAACAGGTTTAGATCCGGGACGGACACGCCGTAGTCCGCGGGGTCAATGACATTGAAGGCCACGCCCTGCCGATGCAGTTGGTAGACCTCGTTACTGCGGTACGCGGTCATCGCGTCCACCTCGCCTCGCACGAAGGCGCCGACGCCGGCGGCGTAGGGGACGCTGTGGAGTGTCGAGGGATCGATGCCGGCGCGTGCGAAGAGCCGCTGCACGTTGGGCCGCTGCAACAGCCCGGGCGCGGTCATCAGCCGCTTGCCCGCGAGCTGGCTCGGCAGCACCACATCCGGCGGCACCACCAGCACCAATGGCGAGCGCTGGAACCAGCTCGCCAGCAGCTTGAGGCGCTCGCCCGCCGCCTGGCGAGCCAACAGCAGGTCCGCCGATGCGGTGCCGAAATCCGCTCGCCCGGCCAGCACCTCCGCGATGGGATCGAGGTCAGGACCACCCTCGAGCAGGGTCACCGCGAGACCGGCGTCCTGGTAATAGCCCTGCTCCAATGCCGCGTAGAAGCCGGCGAACTGCCACTGATGGCGCCATTGCAACTGCACCCGCACAGGCTGCGGCTGGGCGTCGACCGCCGGCTCGATGGCGCTCGCCGGTGCCGCGGCCGCTGCTGCCGTGGGCAACAGCAGGCACAGCATCGGCAGCAGCACAGTCAGACCCCTCAATAGGCACCCGTCAGCGCCGGCGCGAGCCACATCAGGACGGCATCGGCGTCGGTCTTGGGCGCCGCTGCGGGCAGCACGACGGTACCGCCATCGACCTGCCAGCGCAGCGTGCTGCCGCCGGCCTCTTCCCGCGGCTCACCGAGCCCCGAGCGCAGGGATGCCAGCAGCATAGCGTGATACTGCCGACGATAATCGAGTCTGAGTGCCGTGAGGCGGCCGGCGCCATAGTGCAGCAGGGCTCGTTGCGCCGGCAGACCGTTGAACGCGGCGATCTCGGTGCCGCAGACCTCGTCGCCCAGGGCGCTTCGGCGCTCGGCGCACCGGAAGCTCACCTTCGGGAACTGTGCTTCGATATCGGCATGGGTCACGGCGCCGGAGAGGCGATCGTAGGCGATGTTGAAGCTGGGCTTGCCCAGGATGTGCATGATGAAGAGATCACTGCGGCGGCGCCCGTCCTCGGTGAACATGAGCCAGTAGAAGGGGCCAATGACGACGGCCAGCGCCAGCAGGAGCTTGTAAGTTCGGGGGAGTTGGAAACGCATAGCGCCTGTATTCTATACCCGTCACACATGGGTTTTCGGCCGCGATGCACGCCGCTCGCACCCGATCGCAGCGTGACGACTCCTCGCCATAGTGGCGACTATGACGCGTCGTCGTGCCTTGCGCTCGGGCACGCGCGACGCACCTCGCTTTCCCGAAAACCCACGTGCAACGGGTCTATGACGGTTAAGCGCCGGGGCGCCGCAACCATGGCCCCGCAACGACACCCGCCGTCATCCCCCATTGGCGATGACGAGTGGACGCAGGACGGCGTGTCGCGACACCGCCGCAGCGCCCGCCCAGACCAGATCCCGCCAGCACCCACACGAGCGCAAACCAGGCCCAGGCCCAAGCCCACGATGCCCGACGTCGCCCAGCACACCCCAATGATGCAGCAATATTTGCGCATCAAGGCCGAGTACCCGGACCTGCTCCTGTTCTATCGCATGGGGGACTTCTACGAGCTGTTCTTCGAGGACGCAGAGCGGGCGGCGACGCTGTTGGATATCACGCTCACCAAGCGCGGGCAGTCCGCCGGCCGGCCGATCCCCATGGCCGGGGTGCCCTACCATGCCGCCGAGAGCTATCTGGCCAAGCTCGTGCGCGCGGGCGTGTCGGTTGCCATCTGCGAGCAGCTCGGCGACCCGGCCAAGGGCAAGGGCCCAGTGGAGCGCAAGGTGATGCGGGTGGTCACACCCGGCACACTCACCGATGAGGCGCTGCTGGACGACCGCCGCGAAAACCTGCTCTGTGCCGTGGCCGAGGCGGGGCCTGCGGCGGCCGACGACGAGCGCTTCGGCCTGGCGGTGCTGGAGCTCGCTGCGGGGCGCTTCACCGTATTGGAGCTAGTGGGGCTGCCGGCCCTGGCGGCGGAGCTGGAGCGCCTGCGTCCCGCTGAGCTCTTGCTCGCCGAGGACA
>CAZGCI010000020.1:8787-51606 GCA_964524185.1 uncultured Thiohalocapsa sp.
GCGCCCTGCCCGAGCGGCTGCGCTTCGGCGGCGGGGTGGCCCGCCGCCAGGCCTGGCTCTTTGACGCCGACAGCGCCGAGCGACTGCTGTGCCGGCAGTTCGGCACCCGGGATCTCAGCGGCTTCGGCTGCACGGATCTGCCGCTGGCTGTGGGTGCTGCGGGCTGCCTGCTGCAGTATGTGCAGGACACCCAGCAGCGCGAGCTACCGCATCTGCGCGGGCTCAGCACCGAGCGTCGGGACGACGCGCTGATCTTGGATGCTGCCACGCGCCGCAACCTAGAGCTGCTGGCGCCGCTGCGGATGGATGCTGACCGAGCCGAGCAGCAGACCCTGGCTGGGGTCATGGACGCCACCTGCACCGCCATGGGCGCCCGGCTGCTCAGGCGCTGGATCGGCCGACCGCTGCGCGATGCCGCCGCCGTGCGCGACCGGCACGACGCCGTGGAGGCGTTGCTCGCGGATGGTCTGCGCGCGCCGCTGCGCGATGAGCTGGCCGCCATCGCGGACATCGAGCGCATCGTCGCACGCATCGCCATCGGCTCCGCCCGACCGCGGGATTTGACCGCCCTGCGCGATGCCCTGGGCCGGCTGCCGGCCCTACACGCCGGCTTGGGCAACGCCGACCTCGCCGGGACCAAGCCCGCCCTGCTGTCGGGCGTGGACGCGGCGCTTGGGGACCATCCCGAGACGCTAGACCTGCTCACCCGCGCCCTCATGGACACGCCCCCGGCGCTGATCCGCGACGGCGGCGTGCTCGCGCGCGGCTACTCCAAGGCACTGGATGAGCTGCGAGACCTCGCCGAGCATGGCGATCAATTCCTGTTGGCGCTGGAACAGCGCGAGCGCGAGCGCACCGGCATCGCGACGCTCAAGGTGAGTTACAACCGGGTGCACGGCTATTACATCGAGATCGGCCGCACCCACGCGGAGAAGGTGCCGGCGGATTATCAGCGTCGGCAGACGCTCAAGGGCACGGAGCGCTACATCACCCCGGAGCTCAAGCGCTTCGAGGACCAGGTGCTCTCGGCCCGGGAGCGCGCACTGGCGCTGGAGAAGTCCCTGTATGACACGCTGCTGGCAAGCCTGCGCGAGTCCATCGAGGCCCTGCAGCGGCTGGCGGCGGCGCTCGCGACCCTCGACGTGGTGGCGGGCTTGGCGGAGCGGGCAGCGGCGCTGGACTGGCGCCGGCCGGAGCTGGTTGAGGAGACCGTCATCGACATCGCCGACGGTCGCCACCCGGTGGTGGAGCGCATGCTGTTGGCCGGTGGCGGGGCGACGTTCATTCCGAACCCGGTGCAGCTCGACGACACGCGGCGCATGCTGGTGATCACCGGCCCGAACATGGGCGGCAAGTCCACGTTCATGCGTCAGACGGCGCTCATTGTGCTCATGGCCTACGCGGGCAGCTTCGTGCCCGCGGCGGCCGCGCGCATCGGCCCGGTGGACCGCATCTTCTCGCGCATCGGTGCGGCGGATGACCTCGCCGGCGGGCGTTCCACCTTCATGGTGGAGATGGAGGAAACCGCCAACATCCTGCACAACGCCACGGCACACAGCCTGGTGCTGATGGACGAGGTGGGGCGCGGCACGAGTACCTTCGATGGCTTGTCACTCGCCTGGGCCTGCGGGGTGGAGCTGGCCACCCGCGTGCGGGCGCTGACGCTGTTCGCCACGCACTATTTTGAACTCACGGCCCTGCCCCAGGAGCACGCCGGCATCGCCAACCTGCACCTGGACGCCGTAGAGCACGGCGAGCGGATCGTGTTTTTGCACAGCGTACGGGACGGCCCGGCCAACCAGAGCTACGGCCTGCAGGTAGCAGCCCTGGCCGGCGTGCCGGGGGACGTCATCGAGCGGGCGAAACAGCGGCTGCGGGCCCTGGAGGATGACACGGCCGCCCGCGCGGCAGACGAGGCTATGGCTGCGCCGGTCCAGCTCAGCCTGTTTGCACCGCCGGCGCCGCATCCAGCACTGACGGCGCTGGAGGCACTGGACCCGGATGAGCTGACGCCGCGCGCGGCCTTGGCCGCGCTCTACCGCCTAAAGGGCATGCTGTGACCGCTGATGCGGGCTAGGGAGAGACCGATTGATTGGCCATCCTGGCCATGAATCGGACGGAGCCGGAAGACGCGGTCTCCCGGCTCCTTCATGTTCAAGCGCTTGAGCGCCTGAACCGTAACTGCTCAAACAGCCGGGGCACCGCGTCGGGTGTGCGCGCGGAGCGTGCGCACCGCAGGCCCCACGGGTGCCGGCGCGAACGGTGCGCAACCTGGCGGCCGCGCACCCTACGGCGGCTTGTTGAAACGACGAAATACGCGACATACGCGAAAGTTTCCCTAGTTGCCTGCTGCGGCCTGCTCCAGCAGGCTCACCAGGCGCTTCGGCTCCACGTAGCCCGGGACCATCTCGCCGGAGTCCAGCACGATGGCCGGGGTGCCGCGGATGCCCATGAGCTCCCCGAGCTCCATGTGCTCAGAGACGGGGTTCCTACAGTTGCGCTTCGGCATTTTGGCCCCCGCCTTTGCCTCGGTCATCGCCGCTTGTTGGTCATCGGCGCACCAGACGGACACGGCCTTGTCGAAGGACTCCGAGCCGGTTCCGGCGCGCGGGTAGAACAGGTACTGCACGCTGATGCCGGCGTCGTTGTAGGCCTGCATCTGTTCATGCAGCTTCCGGCAGTAGCCGCAATCAATGTCAGTGAACACGGTGACGGTGTGCTGCGGCGACGGCGCGTTGAAGACGATCATCTTCTCGGCACCCACCTGATTGATGGAGCGAGCCCGCGCCGTAGCTTGGGCGCGCTCGGCGATGTTCTCGCGGGTTTCAAGGTCCACGATGGCACCGTCGATGAGGTAGCGGCCGTCGCCGGTGACGAACATCACCTGCGGGCCGATGTCCACTTGGTAGAGGCCCTTCATGGGTGTTGGCTGCACGCTGGTGGGCTTGAACTCCGGCAGCACCTTGGCCAGGGCGGCGCGGATGGTGGCGGCCTCGTCGGCAACGGCGAGGCCCGCCGTGAGCGTCAGGGCGGTGAGCACCGCGAGGATAGCCGGTCTTGAGCGTGCGAAGTGGTAGGTCATTCAGGGTGCCTCGATCTCAGTCGCGAAAGTTGGTGAAGTTGAGCGGCAGTTGCCAGTCCTCGGCCTTGAGCAGCGCAATGGCTTGCTGGAGGTCGTCGCGCTTTTTGCCCGTGACACGCAACTGATCCCCCTGCACCTGCGCCTGCACCTTGAGCTTGGCGGCCTTGATGGCCTTGACCATGCGCCGGGCTGTGTCGGCGTCGATCCCTTGCTTAAGACCGACCTCCTGGCGCGCAGCATTCAGGCTGCTCACCGGCTCACCGACATCGAGGGCCGCCAGGTCCACTTGGCGCTTGACCAGCTTCTGCCGCAGGATGTCCATCATCTGCTGCAGTTGGAACTCCTGCTCGGCCTTGAGTTGCACGGCGGTGTCTGCTCCGGCCTGGTTGAGTGCAAAGGACGCCTCGACGCCCTTGAAGTCGAACCGGGTCTGGATCTCCCGGTTGGCTTGGTCCACGGCGTTGCGGACCTCTTGGATATCGCATTCGGCGGTGACGTCGAAGGAGGGCATGGGCAGCTCCGTTGCGGTCTGCGCGGCGGCGCAGCGGACGGTGCGGTGGCAGCGTTAGGATCGGCGCGCCGAGAACAACCGCGGAACGATAGTGCATCGGCGCCAAAAGGTCCACCACGAGCGCGACCTGTGTCGCCGGGTGGTGAGCACTGACTCAGCCGCGCGGATGGTGGGCCGCATGCAGTTGCTTCAGGCGCTCACGGGCCACGTGCGTGTAGATTTGCGTGGTGGAGAGGTCGCTGTGTCCCAATAGCATCTGCACCACACGCAGGTCGGCGCCGTGGTTGAGCAGGTGGGTCGCGAAGGCGTGGCGCAGCGTGTGTGGCGACAGGGGCTTGACGATACCCGCCACGGCCGCGTAGCGCTTGATGAGCTGCCAGAAGGCCTGGCGCGTCATGCACGCGCTGCGCGCGGTGGGAAACAGATACTCGCTGCAACGCCCGCCGAGGATCGCGGCCCGGCTGCCACGGGCGTAGTCGGCAAGCCAGCCGGAAGCCTCTTCCCCGAGGGGCACCAGGCGCTCCTTATCGCCCTTGCCGCTGATGCGCACCACGCCCTGGTTCAGATTGACGGCCTGCGGGCGCAGCGTCACCAGCTCGCTGACCCTGAGCCCGCTGGCGTAGAGCACCTCCAACATGGTGCGGTCGCGGTGGCCGCGGGGATCTTCCGTATCCGGCGCAGCCAGCAGCCGCTCCACCTCGGCCTCCGTGAGGGTCTTCGGCAGTGGCCGTCCCAGCCGCGGGGCATCCACACGGGCCGAGGGGTCCTCGCCGATGCGGCCGAGCCGCAGCAGGTGCCGGTAGAATTGCCGCAGGCAGGACAAGCGTCTGGCCGTGGACCTGGGCTTGCGGCCCTGTTGGGACAGCACCGCGAGATAGTCCAATAGGTCCAGGCGCCGGGCCTCACAGGCAGCGCGCCCGCGCTCAGTGGCGAGCCACTGGAGGAACGCCGTGAGGTCCGAGCGGTAGGCGGCAAGGGTATTGTCGCTCAAGCCCCGCTCCAGCCAGAGGGCATCGGCGAAGGCCTCCACCAGCTCGCGCTCGATCTCGGTTGGCCGTGGTGGATTCATCCGCGAAAGATCATCGCAAAAGCGCTCGGCGTTCGTGAGCGAGCAGTCGGCGCTTGATCTCCAACAGCTGGCCCGTGCGGTCGCCGGCGAAACCGCCGAGCCCATGGCGCGCCACGACCCGATGGCAGGGCACCACCAGCGGGTGGGGGTTGGCCCGACAGGCACCGCCGATGGCCCGGGGCGCTGACCCCAGCGCCTGCGCCAGCTCACCGTAGGTGCGGGTTGCGCCGGGCGGAATGGCCGCGATGGCATGCCAGGTGCGCCGCTGGAACGCCGTGCCCCAATGGAGCAGCGGCAGCTCGATGCCGCAGCGCGGATCATCGAAGTACGCGACGAAGGGCGCCGCGAGCCAAGCCGGCGTTGCCGCTGCCTGCACCCGCTCGGCGGCCAGGACAACGCGCTCCAAGGCGCCGCCATCACGCGGGCCGCGCCAATGCAGCGCAATGCGCCCCCAGGGGGCGTCGAGCACCGTCACCGTGAGCTCGTCCAGCCTGGGGGGCAGGCTCGGCGAAAGGCCGGTATCGAAGGGCATCAACAGCTCCAGCGGCAGCGTTGGAATGGTGCCGTTATACTGCTCCGAGCCCTGCACCGCCACACGCCCCACGCGTCGGTGCGCCGCCCCGAGCTCCACGCGATACCCGCCATGCCCGACGCCCTGCGCCCGACCACCCGCGGCTCCGACAGCGAAGGCTCCGACCGGCCCGGTCCGGCAGCAACGGGTCCCGCCGCAACGGGCTCCGCCGGAGCAGATCCCGACGCACCGGGTCCTGACGCGCCGTTTTGGCAGACCGCCGAGCTCAAGGACCTGACGCCGGCGCAGTGGGAATCCCTCTGCGACGGCTGCGGCAAGTGCTGCTTGGAGAAGTACGAGGATGAGGACACGGGCGCGATCCACTACACCAACGTCGCCTGCCGGCTGCTGGACTGCGATGCCTGCCGATGCACCGACTACACCAACCGCGCCGCCCGGGTGCCGGACTGCATAACGCTGACCCCGGCACACCTGGAGCAGCCCGGCTGGCTGCCCGAGACCTGCGCTTATCGCCGCCGCGCCGAGGGCCGACCCCTGCCGCCCTGGCATCACCTGCGTTGCGGAGATCCGCAGGCCGTGCACCGCGCTGGCGCCAGCGCCCGCGGGCGCGTCGTGTCCGAGCATGACGTCGAGGACCCGCTGCTGCACCTAGTGGATTGGGTGCGCTGAACGGCCGCGACGCACCACTGGAGAGCCCCCGCGAGATGCCTATCCCCAAGCTGGTTCTGGCGTCCACCTCGCCCTTCCGGCGCGAGCTGCTGGCACGGCTCGGCCTCCCCTTCGAGACGGCCGCGCCGGCGGTCGACGAGACGGCAGCGCCGGGTGAGGACACCGAGCAGCTTGTCATGCGGCTCGCAGAGGCCAAGGCGCGGGCGGTGGCCGCCCACTACCGGGCATACCACCCGGAGGCGCTCATCATCGGCTCGGACCAATTGGCCGAGCTCGACGGTGCCGTGCTCGGCAAGCCGGGCCGCCGAGAAGGGGCCATTGAGCAGCTCACCCGCGCAAGCGGCCGGACGGTGACCTTCCGCACCGGACTCTGCCTGCTACGCGCCGGTGATGGCCACGCGCAGACCCTCTGCGAGCCGTTCCGGGTGCACTTTCGCCCACTGACACCGGCGCAGATTGCCGCCTACGTCGACCGCGAGCAGCCGTTCGGCTGCGCCGGCAGCTTCAAGTCTGAAGGGCTCGGCATCACGTTGTTCGAGCGCTTGGAAGGGGCCGATCCCAATGCCCTCATCGGGCTGCCGTTGATCCGCCTCGTGGACCTGCTGGCAGCGGCTGGCGTGGATGTGCTCACCAAGGCGTGGCAAGCACGCGCAAGCTGACGCGAGTGTCGCGCTCACGGCGCGCCGGACAGGAACGATTCACGAACCCTTCCTGCTCGATCTTCGGGTCGCGGCAAAAGTTGATGCGAAGGCTCTGGTCCGTGAGCAGGATTGTCCCGGTCAACATTTTCGCGCCTGTCGCGTGTTTCGTTGTTGCTTGTTTCCCGGCAGTGCCACCGCCGAACCAGCGCGTACGGGATCGGAAGGTCGCACCCGCGCCGCGGCACGATCGGCGCCGCTTTCCAGGCATGGCTCAACGCAGCATCGGCACCTGCTGCCAGGCGGCCACCTCCACCAGCCCGCGGACCAGGCCGGTGGCGAGGCGCTCGGTGAGCCGCTCGAGCACCGTGCGCGGGGTGCTGTACTTGACCAGATCTTCGGCACCGATGATCTCCCGCGCGACGTAGCTGCTGGACCCGATGCCATCGCTCAGGCCCAGCTCGACGCTCTCCTGCCCGGTCCAGAACAAGCCGCTGAAGAGTTCATCCCCGCCATTCAGCCGGTCCCCGCGGCCGTTTTGGACGGCGTTGATGAACTGCGTGTGGATGTTGTCGAGCAGCCGTTGCAGGAAGGCCCGGTCCTGCTCCGGCAAGGGTGAGAAGGGATCCAAGATGGCCTTGTGCTCACCGGCGGTGAGCAGCCGGCGTTGGATGCCCAGCTCTTCCATGGCCTGTTGAAAGCCAAAGCTGTCGAGCCGCACGCCGATGGAGCCGATGAGGGTAGCCTCGTCCACGTAGATCTCATCCGCCGCGGCGGCGATGTAATAGGCCCCGGATGCGCAGGCGTCCACGCCGACGGCGTAGACCTTTTTGTCCGGGTGCTTCTCGCGCAGCCGGCGGATCTCGTCGAAGACATAGCCCGCCTGCACCGGGCTGCCGCCGGGGCTGTTGATGCGCAGAATGATGCCCTTGGCCTTGTCGGCCTCGAAAGCCTTGCGCAGCGCCGTGATGAGACGGTCCGCGCTGGCATCGGCCTCCGGCGCGATGATGCCCTTCACCTCGATGAGCGCCGTGTGCTCGGCGCTGCTACTCAGTGAGTCGCCGACGCCGTCGGCATAGAAGGCGACCGCCAGGAGCAAGAGATAGGCGAGGATGCCCACCCGGAAGATGACACGCCAGCGCCGCGAGCGGCGCTGCTCGCGCAGAAACTCCGCGGCCATGCGATTGATGAGCGCCCGCTCCCAGTCGGGGTCATCGGGGGGCGGCATAAATTCGGCCCGACTGGGGTCGCGCTGTGTCCAAAACTTGAGGAAGTCGAGCTTCATGGCGTGTCACCGGGTATTGCAGCGGGGTCTGGGGGCGCGGCACCGGCGTCGGCCGCGGCCAGCCACGCAGGCAGTGCATCGATCGCCGATAGGCACGCGAGCGGCTCGAGCGCAAGCAGCCGCTCCGGCGCGTGGGCGCCGTAGCAGACGGCGAGTGCATCCACGCCGGCGTTCTTGGCCGTGAGCAGGTCGTACTCCGTGTCGCCGATCATGAGGGCACGCAGAGCATGGACGCCGAGCTCGTCCAGCAGTTCCAGCAGCATCTGCGGATGCGGCTTGGAGAACGTCTCGTCGGCAGAGCGGGTGGCATGAAACTGTCCACCGAGACCGGTCTCCGCAAGCGCCCGGTCGAGCCCAACGCGACTCTTACCGGTGGCCACCGCAAGCAGATACCCCTGGCGACGCAGCCTGGAGACGACTTCTGCGGCACCGGCAAACAGGGGCGTCGGCGTGTCGTCCAGCTCCAGATAATGCGCCCGGTAGCGCTCCGTGAGCCGGGTCAACAAGGCTTGGTCCGCGGTGGGCGCCAGATCCGCCAGCGCCTGCGACAAGCCGAGGCCGATGACGTTGCGCACGGCGGCAGGCGACGGCGGGCCAAGGTCCAGCTCGCTGAAGGCGGCCTGCATGCTGGCGACGATGCGCGCTGCCGAGTCCATCAGTGTGCCGTCCCAGTCGAACACCAAGAGCTCATAGCGCACGGGCGTAGTCCTCTGCAGCGTGAATAGCCGCTGCCAGGGCGTCCGGCAGCGGCGCGATGACGATAACGGGGTCCGCGCCTTCGCGCGGGCGAAAGCGCAGTTCTGCGGCGTGCAGGAAGAGCCGAGTCAGCCCGAGGGTGCGCACGAGTGCCCGGTGCTCGGGACGGCCGTACTTCTCATCGCCCGCCACCGGCGCACCGATGCTCGCGGCGTGCACCCGGATCTGATGCGTTCGCCCCGTGTGCAGTTCCACGTCAACGAGCGTGATGCCGCCATAGGCCGCGACACGCCGGAAGATGGTGAGCGCAGGCTTACCAGAGACCGCATCCACCTGCACCATCCGCTCGCCTCCCTGCAGCTGGTTCTTGGCCAAGGGTAAGTCAACACGCTGCACCGCGCCGGCAAGGGGCCCCAGCAACAGCGCCCGATAGCGCTTGCCAACGGCGCCCTCGCGCAACTGGGCATGCAGAAACCTGAGCGTGCTGCGGCGCTTGGCGATGAGCAAACAGCCCGAGGTGTCGCGGTCGAGCCGATGGACCAACTCCAAGTCCTGCCCTGGGCGCAATGCTCGCAAGGCCTCGATCACACCGTGCGCAATGCCGCTGCCGCCGTGCACCGCGACGCCGGCGGGCTTATCCAGCACGAGCAAGCGCTCGTCTTCATACAGGATCCGCGCGCCCAGCTGCGCCGTGAGCCCAGCCGGCGGCGTGCCGGCGTCTGCCCGGTCCGCCGTGCGCACCGGCGGGATGCGCACGTCATCCCCGGCCTGCAGCCGCTGGTGTGGCTTCACGCGGCCCTTGTTGACGCGGACCTCACCGCGTCGCAGCAAGCGGTACACCAGGGAGCGCGGCACGCCCTTGAGCTGGGCCAAGAGGAAGTTGTCCACACGCTGGCCAGCGGCGGCGGCGGCGACGCGCAGGTGGCGCACGCCGTGACCGCTGTCCGGCGGCTGCCGAAGTGTGGGCTCGGCATGGGGATCGGTCAATTGCTGAGCCTCGGAAACCTTGCTACTCTTAGGAACTTATGCCAACCAAAAGGTCCCGGTTCTGCCCCTCAGCACAAGACGTGGGCAGTACGTGGCTCCGGGGATTGGTGAGGGCGGCGCGCCGCGAGAGCGTCTTGGACGCATGATGAGGCGGGCACCCCTGGGACTCGCATGCGGACGGACGGCACAGTGGGGGCCGTTGCCGCTGGTCGTTGCCGACGGGAGCCATGCCTGAGCCGTGATAGCTGAGCCGTGATAGCTGAGCCGTGATGAGCCACCGGACCCAGCCTACATGCCCTTCACGCCGGCCCGCTAGGTTACACCGGCGGGCCCGCCGCGGCCCACCGCCAATGCCGGCCGCGGCTCCGACACGGGCGTGCAGCCTTCGGCGGCGGGCGACGAGCACCAGAGATTCAGCGGGCACCGACGCCATCGGCGCCCGAACCAGCGCCCCGGCCCCTCCCAGCCGGGCGCGCGAATTGAACACAGGCGCGTGCCCGACGCTTGCCTGGCCGCCAACCACGGACGCATCGTGCGCCGCGGCGGCCGCGAGCATCGGGCCCGTCGGCATGGGGAGCCGACTGCGAGCGGGACACCGGGCGCGGGCCGCACAGGCCAGCCCGGATGATGGCGTCACGCCGCGCGCCACGGCCAGAGCGCACAGACAACATGAAGAGAATGCTGATCAACGCAACGCAGCCAGAAGAGCTGCGCGTTGCGATCGTGGACGGACAGAAGCTATTCAATCTTGATATCGAAAGCCCCGGACGGGAGCAGAAAAAAGCCAACATCTACAAGGGCACCATCACCCGCGTGGAGCCGAGCCTGGAGGCGGCCTTCGTCGACTACGGCTCCGAACGGCATGGCTTCCTGCCGCTGAAGGAGATTTCCCGCGCCTACTTCAGCCAGGAGCTGAAGCCCGGCACCAAGGCCAGTATCAAAGAGCTCATCAAGGAAGGCCGCGAAGTCGTCGTACAGATCGACAAGGAGGAGCGCGGCACCAAGGGTGCGGCGCTGACCACCTTCATCTCGCTCGCCGGCCGCTACCTGGTGCTGATGCCGAACAACCCCCGTGCCGGCGGCGTGTCTCGGCGCATTGACGGCAGCGACCGCTCCGAGCTGCGCGAGGCGCTGAGCCAGCTCGATCTGCCCGAGGATATGGGGCTCATCGTGCGCACCGCCGGCGTCGGCAAGAACGCCGAGGAGCTGCAATGGGACCTCGATTACCTCCTGCAGCTTTGGGATGCCATCAAGAGTTCCGGCGAGGGCCGTAAGGCGCCGTTCCTGATCTACCAGGAAAGCGACATCATTATCCGCAGCATCCGCGATCACCTGCGCGCCGACATTGGCGAGATCGTCATCGACAGCGCGGCGATGTACCGCCGCGCCGAGGAGTTTATCCAGCAGGTGATGCCCCACAATGAGAAGAAGCTGCGCCTTTATCAGGACGAGGTGCCGCTCTTCACGCGCTACCAGATCGAGAGCCAAATCGAGTCCGCCTTCCAGCGCGAGGTGCGCCTGCCTTCCGGCGGCGCGCTGGTCATCGACCACACGGAGGCGCTCACGTCCATCGACATCAACTCCGCCCGCGCCACCAAAGGCGCAGACATCGAGGAGACCGCCCTCAACACCAATCTGGAGGCGGCGGATGAGATCGCCCGGCAGCTGCGGCTGCGGGACCTGGGCGGGCTGTTCGTCATCGACTTCATCGACATGACGCCCGCCAAACATCAGCGCGAGGTGGAGAACCGCCTGCGCGAGGCGCTGAAGCAGGACCGGGCGCGGGTGCAGGTAGCGCGTATCTCGCGCTTCGGCCTGCTGGAGATGTCCCGGCAGCGACTGCGCCCATCCCTAGGTGAGTCCAGCCAGCACGTGTGCCCGCGCTGCAAGGGTCAGGGCACGATCCGCGGCGTCGAGTCCCTGGCGTTGTCGGTGCTGCGCATCATCGAAGAGGAGGCGATGAAGGAGAGCACCTCCCGCATCCTGGCGCAGTTGCCGGTGGACGTTGCCGCCTTTCTGTTGAACGAGAAGCGACGCAAGATTCTGGAGATCGAGCAGCGCCACGACGTGGGCGTGGTGCTGATCCCGAACAAGCATATGGAGACGCCGGACTACTCCATTGAGCGCGTCCGCGTCCAGGACATGGAGCACCGCACCGAAGAGGAGCCGAGCTACAACCTCGCGAATATGCCCGAGCAGGCGCTGCCGGCCTTCGCCGACACGCGGGCGGATCTCAAGACCGAAGAGCCTGCGGTCAAGGGCGTCACGCCCGCCATGCCGGCACCGCAACGTCCGCGACCCGCGCAACCACCGCAGCCGCGGGCCGTCGAGACCGACGCCGACCTGGAGCGCTCACACCACGAGAGCATGCTGAAGAAGCTATGGGGCATGCTCTTCGCGCTGCCCACAGACGGCACCCACCCCGGCACAGGGAGCAGCGTCGGCGACGCGTCCCATGCACCACCGCCCGGACATGACACGCCGCGGCGCCGCGGCGACGAGGACCAGCGGCGCAAGCCCCGTCAGCACCGCGACGAGACCACACCGCGGCGCAGCAGGCCAACGGCCGAGTCGGCGCCCGCGTCTGGGGCCGATGACACCAACGGCACCGAGCAGGGCGACGACGAGCAGGCGGGCCGCGGGCGCCGTAGCCAAACGGCCTCCGGCAGCGACGACGACGGACGCCAGCGCAGCTCACGCCGCAGCAGTCGGGGTGGACGCGGGCGACGCGGCGGCGCTCAGCGTGAGCAGACAGACGCCGAGAAGACCGAGAGCCCAGCGACTGGCTCTGCCAAGGCCGAGCACGCACCGGCGCAGGGCGAGCAAGCAGCAGAGCCCAAACGGCAGCCGAAGGCCAACGGCGGCGAGCAGCAGCCGGTGGAACAGCCTGTGCAAGGGCAGGCGCCCGATCAGGCGCCCGATCAGGGGCACGACCGAGGGCAGCAGGCGGCGACCCCCCAGGACCAGCAAGGCCAGCGGGGGCGCCAGGCCCTGATGGCCCGCAGCGCCACCCTGCCCATGACCGTTGCGGACGGCACGCACACCGGCCAGTCGGCACCCGTCGCCGCCCAGGCCGACACCAACGCGGCCGCAGAGGGCACGGGCTCGCAGGCGGCTGGCGACGAGGACGGCGGCGCAGACCAGGCCGCCAGCCGCAGTCGCTCCAGCCGGCGCCGGCGCGGCGGCCGGCGCCGGCGCAGCAGCGCCCGCGACGCGGAAGGTCAAGGCACGGACAGTCAGGGGCCGGACCGACAGGGGGCCGATGCCGCAGCACCGGGCGACGATGGCGCACAAGCGGGTGTGGGCGACGGGGGTGTGGGCCAGCGCGCACCGGACAAGGCACCCGCCGCCGCGGCGACACCGACGGCCGCAGCCGACGGCGTCACAGTCGGCGCGCCTGAGGCGGCGCTTGGGCCGCAGTCCAACGCAGCCCCCACAGCGCCGATGTGGGTGGAGGACAACGGCGCCGACCCACAGCCTGCGCCGGCCGACGCCAACGCCGACACGCCGACTCCAGCCCGACATCGGCCGGAGGCGTCGAGCGACGCCCAACGGATGCCAGATGCCCCAGGCGATCACAGCAGCGCGCCGGCGGCCGCGTCCAGTCCAGTAGCCCCCATAGCCCCCAATCCAATCGTCCCCAGTCCAGTCGTCCGCAGTCCAGCAGCCTCCAACGGATCAGACGCCAGTCCGGCCAGCCCCTCTGCGGCCAGCCCCACCCCGGCTAGCCCTGCCTCGACGGACCCGGCCGCCGCAGTCCCAGTCACCCAGCCGCCCACAGAGACCGCGCCACTGCCCGAGGCTCCGCATCTGGCCCCGCCCCCGCACGAGGACACGCCACGGACCGGCCCAGTGACCGGCGGCGGACAAACGGGCTCGGGTTAAGGCGATTGCCGGAAACTTTGATACCAGATGACGGCGGCCGGCAGACGAAGGCGGGCGTCAAGACAAGTCGGATGGTCTGAAAGTTGACAGAAATCGCCTTAGTGACCGTTCAGAAACAACATGAACATGGCCGCAGACGGAAACGAACTACGAAAAGCGCGAAATACGCGAAAGTCACCTGGATCTCGCGTGCATCTCCGGAAGTTTCGCGCTTTTCGCGTGTTTCGTAGTTAAGAGAAGAAGGACCGCTTGTTGTTGAATCGTTGCTGAGCATCGCACTGAGGCGGGCCGAGCCAGGCTGCGATGGGGCGTAGCGCCAACCCGACGAGCCCAACGGCATTTCGGTTTGCGCAGCGGCTGCGGTACCATGCCGGGCCGAGACACCGGTGCCTAGGTACCGGCGATCACGGACTTGGAGCCAAGCCCAACCGCGCCCTAGCCGATGCTACAGCTGTTCCTCATCAGCACCATGCGCTTCCTCGGCATCGGGGTCGCGGCCTTGTTTCGCCCGCCGGACGGGGTGAGCCGGGTCCGCGTGCGCCGCGTCCTGGTGATGCTCGGCTTTCTGCCCGTCTTCGCGGTGGTGCAAGGGTTGCACTGGCTCGGCTTCCTGCTCGACGCGCTCTTCTTCCGCGGCTACCGCCGGGTCAGCATCCGCGCACCCCTGTTCGTCCTGGGGGTGCCGCGCAGTGGCACCACCAACCTCCACGCAGTACTCGCTAAGGACCCGCAGTTCACGACCTTCTCCACCTGGGAGTGCTTGTTCGCGCCATCGGTGTCGCAGCGGCTCTTTTGGCGTGGACTCGGTCGCCTCGACGCCCGTGTGGGAGCACCCCTGAGGCGGCTGCTGGGCGTGGTGGAGCGGCGCTTCTTCGCGTCCCTGGACGACGTGCACGCAATGAGCCTGGACACACCGGAGGAGGACTACTTTGCGCTGATGCCGGTGCTGAGCTGTTTCATTCTCGCCCTGCCCTTCCCGCACGCCACGCACCTCTGGCGCATGGGCACCTTCGATCGCGACATGCCAGCCGCCGAGCGGCAGCGACTGCTGCGCTTCTATGCCGATGCCCTGCGCCGTCACCTCTATGTCCACGGGGAGCACAAGCGACTGCTGTCCAAAAACGCGGCCTTCGCCGGCATGGCCAATAGCCTGGCGGAGCAGTTTCCCGATGCCCGCTTTCTGGTCTGCCTGCGGGACCCGATGGAAACGGTACCCTCCCAGCTCAGCTCCATCCGCGCCGGCCTCGGCTTTTTCGGAGTGCCCCCGCATAGTGCCCCACTCCGGGAGCGTTTCATCGCACAATTGGCCTTCTACTACGACAATCTCCGCCACCTGGCCGAGGCCCAGGCCCCGGAGCGCACGGTCACCAAAACCCTGCCGGAACTGAAGGCAGATCTTGCGGGGGCCCTGCGCGACACCTACCACCGACTCGGTCTGCCCCTCGCGCCGGCCTTCAACGCAACACTCGAGCACGCGGCGGCACCGGCGCGGACCTATCGCAGCGGCCATCGCTATGATCTCGCGGAGCTCGGGCTGGATGCAGATGCCATCGCCGAGCGCTTCGCCGATGCCTACCGGCAGCCCGCCGGCGTGGCCGACGTCGCTGCGCAAAACCACGCGCCGGCGCACGAGCTGCGCGCGGTGACGCCAAGCTCCGTGGGCACCCCCGCCGCCGGGGCGGTGACGAGCCTCTCGCAATGCTGAGCCCACACCAGGACAGCAACGCCCTCTCAGGCTCAGCCGATGCGGCCGCCGGCGCACTCGCGGGTACTGGGCTGCGCATCGCCATCGTCTCGGACGCGGCAGCGGAGCGTAACGGCGTCGGTGCCTACTATCGCGACCTCGCCGAACACCTGAAAGCCGCCGGCGCTCGGGTGGATCTGATCTCCCCGCGCTTTCGTGCGGGCCACTGGTACGGTGGCTTGCCCCTGCCGCTGCCGGGCGATCCCACCCAGCGGTTCGTACTGCCATCGCTGCCGCTGGTGATGCGCCGCATGGCGCGGCTGCGTCCGGATGTGGTCATCGTGCCCACGCCAGGCCCCTTCGGCATGCTCGGCATGGTGCTAGCCAAGCGCTGGCATGCACGGCTGGTGGTGGGCTTCCATACCCACTTCGAGCGGCTCGCGGAGCTGAACGACGACTGGCTCGCCCGCGGCCGCGTCGCCCAGGCCTATCTCAACACCTGTAACCGCGCGCTATTCCGGGAAGGCGCGCTGGTGCTGGCGAACTCCGAGGAGATGCTCGACATCGCCCGCAGCATCGGCGCCAAGCGGGTCGGGCTCATGGGCACGCCCATTCCCAAGGCCTTTCTCGATACACCGCCGCAGCCGCTGCGCCCAGGCGTGCAGCGGGTGCTCTTCGCCGGCCGACTCGCACCGGAGAAGAACCTCGGGGCCGTCGTGGACGCCGCCGCCGCCCTTCCCGGTATGGCGTTTCAGGTGGCCGGCGACGGGCCGCTGCGGCAATGGCTATTGGAGCGGGCCGAGCGTCTGCCGAATCTCGAGTACGTCGGCTGGGTCAAGCGGCAGCAGATTCTGCCCCTCATCGATGCGGCGGATGCACTGGTACTGCCCTCCACGGTGGAGTCCTTCGGCACCATCGCGCTAGAGGCCATGGCCCGAGCGCGACTGGTGGTGGTGTCCTCGGAGTGCGGCATTCTGAGCTGGGCGACCCTGAGCCGAGGCCTGTTCCAGATCCACACCAACGAAACGCTCAGCGAGACCCTGGCGCGGATCCAGGCCCTGGACCACGCCATCCTGGAGCGCAAGGCGGGCATCGCCCGGGAGGGCGCCCTGGAGCTCAACGAGCGCAACCTCCGCCACTGGCTGCGGGTGCTCCGTGACGAGGACGCAGGTGGTGCCGACGATGTCTCGGTCTGAGCCGCAGCACGCCCCGCAAGCACCTCCCGCTCACCGACTGGCTCAGGTCGCGGCGCCGACGGCACTGGTGTCGGTGCACGATCTGATGCCAGCCACCATGCCGGCCGTGCGCCGCACCTTGGCGCTGCTGGCTCAGCATGACGTGCAGCCGGTGACGCTGTTGGTGGTGCCAGGGGCCGGTTGGGACGAGCCTGGCGTTGAGGAGCTCCGTGCGCTGCAGCGCACGGGCTATGTGCTCGCAGGCCATGGCTGGCGCCACCACGCCCCGCAGATCCGGGGTCTCCGACACCGCCTGCACAGCCTGTTTCTTTCCCGCAACGTCGCCGAGCACTTGGCGCTGGATGCCGACGGCATCCTGGCATTGATGCGCCGTTGCCGCGACTGGTTCGAACAGCAGGATCTGGCACCGCCAGACGTCTATGTCCCGCCCGCGTGGGCGTTGGGGTCCGTGACCCCGAGCGCACTGCGCAGGGCCGCGCTGTTTCGGCAGGTCGAGGTGTTCGACGGCGTGCTGGACACGACAACCGGGAGGTTGACGCGTGTGCCCGTGCTCGGCTACGAGGCGGACAGCCCCGTGCGCGTGCCCGTGCTGCGGCTGTGGAACGCGCTCGGGCGTTGGCGGGCGGCCCGAGCCGGTTGTGTGCGCATCGGCATCCACCCGGGCGACAGCGACCATCCGCTGCGCACCGACCTGGTGGCAGACCTCAAGCGCTACCGGTGCTTCGCAGACTATGCGGCTCTGCTCGACGCGACGGCTCCCACGTCAGCCCACACGGATGCGGCGGCTGCGAACCGACACCCCGTCGCCACCGGCGAAGGCGGTTGGTAGGCGGGAACGGTGCGCAAGCTGGCGGTCGCGCACCCTACGGCGGCTTATTGAAACTACGAAATACGCGAAATACGCGAAAGTCGCTGGTTGATGAGCCCTTCCTGCCCGATCTTTGGGTCGCGGCCAACGTAGATTCGAAGGCTCTGATCGTTGAACAGGATTTTCGTGGGCATCCCTTTCGCGTGTTTCGTAGTGTCTTATCGCCCCGAAATGCCAACGTCGAACAACAGCGTGCATGGGCGAGGCGTTGTAACGACGCTAGGTGCCCCGCGGGGCGTGCCCCAGTTTTAGGGTGACGGGGCAATCTGTTCGCGTGCGACGCTCCGCATCATAGGTGACGGCTGCGGATCTCCTCCAGCAGCCCTGCAGCCGCCTCCTCCACCATATCGAAGACGGCGTCAAAGCCGCCGGCCCCGCCGTAGTAGGGGTCCGGCACCTCGCGCACGCGGGCTTGGGGCGCATAGTCCATCAGCAGTGCCAGACGCTGCTCGAAGCCGCCACCGGGCGGACAGATGCTGGACAGGGCACGGTAGTTGTCCTGATCCATGGCGAGCACATAGTCGAAGCGCTCAAAGTCTTGCGGGGTAGCGCGGCGCGCGCGCAGCGGGGCGAGGTCGATGCCGCGGCGAAGTGCCGTCTCCTGCGCCCGTGGGTCCGGCGGCTCACCGACGTGGTAGGCATGGGTGCCGGCGGAGTCGATCTCGATCTGCTCCAAGAGCCCGGCCTCCGCCACGAGCTTGCCGAACACGCCCTGTGCGGTGGGCGACCGGCAGATGTTTCCCATGCAAACGAACAGGACCCGGACCTTTGCGGTTTGCGTCATGACGCCCCCTTCACCTCGCCGCCGTATGATGAAACCGTTGGCAGTTTACCATTCGAGCAACCGCCCGCCGTCCATGGGGCGTTGCTGGATCACGGTTAGCGCGTCATGCCGAACGGCTGGCGATACTCGCGCAGGCGCCGCTGCAGCCGCTCCCGCTCTAGCGCACGTTGTCCCTGCGCACCAGCGCCGGGCCGCCGCGGCAACGCCGGCGGCGGCGTGACCGTCCCTGCCTCCCCCGCTTCGGGGCCCTGCCCGAACGGCCAATCCGAGCGCTGATCCCGGCGCTGATCGAGGCGCTGGGCACGATCCAAGCGCTGATCCAGGGCACGCAGATCGGTGCGCTGACGGCGCTCGATCACCGACAGCTCGCGTTGCTCGCGCAGATCGAGCGGCCCGGCCCGCTCCCGGAAGGTCCGCTGATCGCGCTCCAACTGGAGCCAGCCCGAGGCGCCGATGCGATCATCGGCGTCAACGAGACCAGACGGGACCGCCGTCAAGCACAACACCAAGCCCAACATCGACACGATACCGCGGGGCGCACCGATTCGGTGCAATACCTGACCGGAACGGTAAAGATTTGACCACCCATGCAACGGCGTTGCACGCCGCAGCACACCTATCAGCGCATTAGGGACAGCTGATGGGCGCTGTGGTGCGGCTTTTCGAAAGTTGGCATCAGGCATGCATGCAATACGACCAGAGGCGGAAATTCCCTCTCTGCCGTTTCCGTCCTCTGACCTCCTCAGTGGTGAATTGGCCCCGCGACCCCGCGGGGCCTTTTTTTTGGGCCTTCTCCGACTGCTTGCCCGGACGCCGCCGCGACTGGCCACGGCCCCCGGCTCGGCTTCGGGGTATGGCGGGGGGACATGGGCCGCGCCCGCGGCACATCGACGACAGGGTGCGAAAGCCGACATGCAACCCTCATCTGTAGGACACTGCAACAGACGGATTATGCTCATGCAACCCACTGAAGCGCTCGTGTCACGCCTGCGCGGCCACCTCGGCAGACGCTGCCAGCATGCCGGCCGGTATTGGCGCCTGGTGGAAGTCCTCGCGAGGGATGGCCGCTTGGTGCTGGAGAGCCAGGAGACGGAGCCGCCGATCCAGGCCGATCAATATGGCAACGCCGCCTTTCGCGCACCTGAGCACATGGAACTCACCCTCTTCACCGCACAAGGCGAGCCGACGGCGGATGTCGCCCAGCTGCTGCAGATGCTGGACGCGGCCAGCGGTTGACGGTCGCGCCCGTCAGGCGTGATCCCGCGCGAGCCAGTGCAGCACCGCCTGCACGTCGTCCGCGGTGTCGACCCCGGGGCCCGGCACGACACATGCCTGCGTGACCTGAATCCGCTCACCGTGCCAAAGCACCCGCAGCTGTTCCAGGGACTCGGCGATCTCCAGCGGCGAGGGCGGCCAGCCGACGAAGCGACCCAGAAAGCCCGCCCGATAGGCATAGAGGCCGATGTGGCGGAGAAACGTGGTGTGCTTCGGCACGTGTGCTCGGCTGCCCAGAAACTCGTCCCGATGCCAAGGCACCGGCGCTCGGGAGAAATACAGCGCGGTGCCATCAGCGGCGGTGACAACCTTGACCACATGCGGGTCGAACAGCTCGCTGGCCTCGGTGATGGGCGTCGCCAGGGTCGCCATCGCCGGGCCCGGGTGGTCGGCCAAGACCGATGCCACCTGGTTGATGTCCGCAGGCGGCATGCACGGCTCATCGCCCTGCAGGTTCACCACAATGCTCTCCGGCGCCCAGCCCCGCGCCGCGACGAGCTCGGCGATGCGCTCGGTGCCGCTCTGGTGCCCGGCGGCCGTGAGCTCTGCATCGGCACCCATGGCGCGGCACTGGGCGAGTACGCGCTCATCATCGGTGGCGACGACGACCTCGGCGGCCCCGCTGGCCTTGGCCTGCTCCCAGACGCGCTGGATGAGCGTCTTGCCGCCAATGTCCCTGAGCGGCTTACCGGGCAGGCGTTGGGAGCCATGCCGAGCGGGGATGACGACGCGGAAGTTGTTCTGCATGGTGTTGCCACTCCAGCTGCACGAGCGCAGCGTCGGTGCACGCCTTATTGGACGCACTGGGACGACAGCGGCTTGGACCCTGGACCGCCGGGGAGAACGCCACGTGCCGCGAGCAGCCGGTCCAACGCCGTCACGAACCCCGCCGCCGGCACCGCCGTCACCGGCACAGCCCAAAGCGGGGGCCAGATGCTGCCTGGCGGCGGCAGCAGCCGCCGACATTTGACCGCGTCCTTCTCGGTCATGAGCACCGGCCCGGCACCCCACCGCTGCACGTCGGCCGCGGTGAAGGCATGATGATCCGGATACGCGCGGGCGTCCACGTCCAGCCCTGCTTGCTCCAGCATATGGAAAAACCGCGCCGGATTGCCGATGCCGGCCACCGCGGTGATGCGCTGACCGGTGAAATCGGCCAGCGGGCGTGTCTGCACAGGCGCCGTCAGGCTCGCGGCGGCGCTGGGCAGCAGCGCCAGCGCCGCAACGCCCCGCTGCCCACCGCCGGTGGCGATACGCAAGTCTGCCCGGGCTGCGCGGCGCACCGGCTCGCGCAAGGGGCCCGCCGGCAGACAGCGGCCATTGCCATGGCCGCGCACGCCGTCCATCACCAGAATCTCGCAGCACCGCCGCAATCGGTAGTGCTGCAGCCCATCATCGCTCACCACGACATTACAGCCACGCTCAACCAAGGCCCGGGCGACCGCGACCCGATCGCGACCAACGGCGACGGGGACCCGGCGGTCGGCCGCGAGTAAGACCGGCTCGTCGCCGAACACCGCAGGGTCGCCATCAGGGGACACAACGCGCACCCCTTCAGCGCGCGCGGCACCGCCCACCCCGTAACCGCGCGCGGCAATGCCCGGGCGCAGGCCGCGGGTGATCAGGTGCCCGACCAGCCAGCGCACCAAGGGGGTTTTACCGGTGCCGCCGACGCTCAGGTTACCGACGATGATGACCGGCACACCGGCGTCGAGGCTCAGCAGCCAGTGATGCCGATAGGCCAACGCGCGCAGCGTCGCGACGCCACAATAGAGCCAACCGAGCGGCGCCAACAACGCCGAGACGAGACGCGCCGCCGGATGCGCGCCGTACCAAACGGCTGCAGGGTTCATGTGCGCGGGCGCGGGGCGACGTCAGCCGGCCAGTGCATCGCCGGCTGGCGCTGGCGCCAGAGGCTCGCGCAACTGGGCACGTTGCAGCTGGGCATACTGGCCGTTCGCCGCCAGCAGCTCCCGGTGCGTGCCCTGCTCCAGAATACGGCCATGCTCCAGGACGACGACGCGATCCACGTGCTCGATGGTGGACAGGCGATGGGCGATGACCAACGTCGTTCGATTCTCCATTAGTGCCGCCAGCGCCTGCTGGATATGGCGCTCCGCCTCGGTGTCGAGGGCCGAGGTTGCCTCGTCCAGGATGAGGATGGGCGCATCCTTGAGCATGGCGCGGGCGATGGCCAGCCGCTGGCGCTGGCCACCCGAGAGGAGCACGCCGCGGTCTCCCACCAGGGTATCGAAGCCCGCCGGCAGCGCCTGGATGAATTCCAGCGCATGGGCGGCCTCCGCAGCCCGCTCGATGTCGTGTCGCGAGGCCTCGGCCGCCGCGCCATAGGCAATGTTGTCGGCGATGCTGGCATTGAAGAGCAAGATGTCTTGGGTCACGAGCGAAATCTGCGCCCGCAGGCTCGCCAGGGGGACCGAGCGGTGATCAATACCGTCCACCAGGATTTGGCCTGCGGTGGGATCGTAGAAACGCGGCAGTAAGCTGACCAGCGTGGACTTGCCGCTCCCCGAGCGGCCCACCAGGGCGACGCTCTCGCCGGCGGCAATCTCCAGGCTCAGGTCGTGCAGTACGGGGCCCTTCTCGGCGTCATAGGCATGGGTGACACCGCGGAACACGATGTCGCCCCGCACCCGCGTCAGCACCCGCTTGCCCCTGTCGTGCTCGGTCTCGCTGTCTAGCAGCTCGAACAGGCTATCGGCGGCAACGATGCCGCGCTGCAGCTGAGAGTTGACGGCGGTAAGGCGTTTCACCGGCGGCAACATCAGGCCCATGGCCACCACAAAGGACATGAAGGTGCCGACGGTGATGTCCTCCCTGATCCCCTGCAGCGTGGAAAGATACACAATGACGCCAATGGCCACGGCCGAGAGCAGCTGCACAACGGGCACGCTGATCGACTCTACGGCGATGACCTTCATTTGCAGAGAGCGGGTCTTCTCGTTAATGGCGGAGAAGGTCGCGGACTCCTGGCGCTCGCCGCCGAAGGCCTTGACGACGCGATGCCCTTCGATGACCTCTTGGGCGACGTGGGTAAGCGAGCCGACCCGGTCCTGGATCCGCGCACCGTAGCGGCGAAAGCGCCGGGTGGCGTATTTCATGGAGAAGGCCATCACCGGCCCGATGAGCAGGAAGATCGCCGACAGGGCTGCGTCCAGGTAGAGCATGTAGGCCAGTAAGGCCAGGGCCGTGAAGCCGTCGCGCACCAGGGTGGTGATGGCCGAGGTCGCGGCGGTGGCCACGTTCTCCACGTTATAGGTGAGCTTCGCCAACAGCTGGCCCGTCCCGTGGGCGTCGTAGTACCGCGTCGGCGCCCGCAGCAGATGATCGAACATCTGCTGACGCAGGTCCGCCACCACTCGCCGGCCCACCCACTTGAGGCAGTAGTTGTTGACGAAGCCGGCGATCCCGCGCACCAGGAACACGGCCACCAGCAGGATGGGCATGAGGCGCACCACATTCGGGTCGCGTTCCACGAAGCTGCCGTCGAGCAGCGGCTTGATCATGGCCGCAAAGACGGGCTCGGTGGCTGCGAAGACCAACATGCCCGCGATGGACAGCGCAAACATGCGCCAGTACGGCCTCACATAGCCGAGCAGGCGCGCATAGACCGTGCGCCCGGAGCCGGTGCCCGCCGCGAGGTTGCCGGCGTCGCTCACCGCGCCTCGTCCGTGCGCTGCGTCGCGAAGGCCACCCGGTGCATGCCAAGCTGACCCAGGGCATCGAGTGCCGTCATGACCGCCTGGTGGGGCGTCTTCGCGTCCGCCCGAATGAGCACAGGCAGGTGCTCCGCTTGTTCGCTGCGGTTGCTGTCTGGGCCCGCTGCCGCCCCCAGGGCCCGGCGCACGGCGGCTGTGTCAGTGCCCGATACGGCCTGGCTGTCCACGTAGAAACGCCCAGCGGCGTCCACCACGAGCTCGAGCATGTCCCGCTCGCCGGCCTGCGCCGGAACGCCATCCGCGCGGGGCAATTCCAGGCGCAGTCGTGCGTCCTGGCTGAAGGTGGTGGACACCATGAAAAAGATCAGCAGCAGGAACACAATGTCGATGAGCGGCGTCAGGTTGATGTCTGGCGCCTCCCGACGCCTGGGCCGCAGATTCACGCCTGACCTCCAAAGCCCTCGGCCTCGCGGGCGCCCTGCATCACCTCGATCAGCTGCAGTGCCTGCTCCTCCATGGCGACGGCGAGCTTGTCCACGCGGTTGTCGAAGTAGCGATAGAACATCAGCGCCGGGATGGCCACCGATAGGCCCGCTGCGGTGGTGATGAGTGCCTGGGAAATGCCACCGGCAAGCACGCCCGGGTTACCCACGCCCGCCTCCACGATGACGCCGAAGACCTCGATCATGCCGATCACCGTGCCGAGGAGCCCCAACAGCGGGGTGACGGCGGCAATGGTGCCCAGGGCGTTGAGATAGCGCTCCAGATCGGCCACCACCTGGCGGCCCGTATCCTGAATGGCCTCCTTCATGACCTCGCGCGAGTGAAAGCGGTTCACGAGCCCCGCCGCGAGCATGCGTCCCAGCGCGGAGCCCTCCCGGATTTCTGCAATGCGGTCATCGTTCAGCAGTTGGCGGCGGTGCATCTCCCAAATACGGCTCACCAACTCGCGCGGCATGATGGCCGCGCGACGCAAGGCCCAAAACCGCTCGATGACGATGGCCATCGCAGCGACGGAACAGAGCAGGATCGGCCACATCAGCCAGCCACCCGCCTGCAGCAGCTCGAACACCTGAACAGTCACTCCCCGATTGGCGGACCAGCGCGGCGCCGGCCCAAAGCCTCGGGATCATAGCAGCTCCGCTCCCGGCAGCCGACGGCGGCGCAAGCGCGAGCCCCGGCGCTCAGCGCGCAGTCCACGCCCGCCTGCGGCGAGCGCTCCGCACGCTGCACGCGGCGCGATTTAGGGCGCAGTTGGGTTGGGGCGGTGCCGCCACAGTCGTTGCAGCGTCTCACGCGCGCGGGTTGGCACCAATGGCCCCGGCTGTGCCGGCAACCGCAGCGTGACGGCGCCGTCAGTGGCGGTATTTGCAGTGGCGGCACCGAGGGCGCTGACCCTGGACACGACCGGGGGGCTCGGGAAGCCGTAGCGGTTCGCATAGCCCGCGGAGAACCAGACCCAGTCCGGGTCCACCGTTTGCAGGAAGGCAGCCGTGCTGGAACTTTGGCTGCCGTGGTGGGAGGCGATGAGCACGTCGGCTTGCAACGCGTCGCCGAGCTTCGCCACCAGCGCGGCCTCGACGCCGGCCTCGATGTCTCCCGTGAGTAGGACGCTGGCGCCGCCGGTCTCGATGCGCACCACGCACGAGGCATCGTTGCCTTCTGCGCTGGGTCCGTCTGGGTGCAGCACGCGAAAGCTGACGCCGTCCCACCGCCAATGCTGACCGGCATGGCAGGGCTCGGCGGCGACGCCCTGCAGAGGCTCGAGCGCTTGCGGCTCGCCACTCAGCAGGCGTCTCATGGGGACGTCTGCCGCCAGCCCGGCGAGCCCGCCCGCGTGATCCTGGTCGGCATGGCTCACGATGGCCAAGTCGATGGCCGCCACGCCCTGGTGGCGCAGATAGGGCGCCACCACCACGGCGCCCGTGTTGAAGCCGCTGGGCCAGCCGACGCCCATGTCGTAGACCAGCGCGTGGCGGGCAGTGCGTACCACGAGGGCCAGCCCCTGCCCGACGTCCAGCATGGTGAGCTGCGCCTCCCCGGGTGCTGGCTGGGGCGCTCGGGCGACAGCGAGCGGCAGCCAGAGCATGAGCCCGAGCCAACGGGCGGGCACCCCGCGCGGGGCGAGCAGGAGGAGCACACCAGCGCCGGCGGCAAGCCAGACCCAGACGCTGCGCCCACCAAAGGTGAAGCCGGCCAGTTCCCAGGCAGCAATCGCGGCGAGCAGGTCGTAGCCCGCGTTAAGCAAGACGGCGACGGGCCAGAGCGCCCAGGCCCAGCCTCCCGCCAGCGCCAGCCCCGTCGACAGTAGAACCGCCGGCAGCACGAGCCCAAACAGTGGCACCAACACGAGGTTGACAGCCGGTGCCACCAGCGACGCGCGGCCGAAAAAGAACAACAGCAGCGGCAAAAGGCCCAACGCAACTGCCCACTGCGCCTGGCCCCAACGCACCATCGCGAAGGGCGGCGCCAAGCGCTGACCCAGGGCATAGAGCAGCATGGCAACCGCGCCGAAGGACAGCCAGAACCCATAGGCGAGCACACTGGACGGGTCGAGCAGCAGGACTGCCAGCAGTGCCAGCGCCAAACCCGACAGGGGCCGCAGCGTGCGCCCGGCCATGGTCGCGAGCAAGACCACCGCGAGCATCACCAGCGCGCGCTGGGTGGAGATGGCAAAGCCCGCAAGCGCCGCATAGCCGGCTGCGGCCAGCAATGCGGCAGCGGCGGCTGCTCGGGGCGCGGCGAGCCGTCGCGTCAGCCATGCGCAACACGCCCAGACCCATCGCACCGCGATAAACACGGCCCCGGCCATCAGCCCGACGTGGAGCCCGGAAATCGCGATCAGGTGGCTGGTGCCGGTGCGGGAGAAGACCTCCCACTGGTTCGGTGTCAGGCCGCCGCGATCGCCGAGTACCAGGGCCGGTACCAGCCCCGCCGCGGGTTCCTGCTGCGGCAGCAACGCTGCGATGCGGTCCCGGAGCACCTGGCGGCCCCGCGCCAGACGATGGCCGCCGGCACTGGCGTCGAGACGGCGTGCCTCCGCGCCGTCGCGCACATAGCCCGTTGCGCTGATGCCTTGCTGAAAGAGCCAGCCCTCGTAGTCGAATCCGCCGGGGTTGACAAAGCCATGGGGCGGTTTGAGCCGCAGTCTCAGGTGCCAACGCTCACCCGCGCGCAGCGTTGGGCGTTCGTTGTACCAGGAGAGCCGAGCCAGGCCGCGGAACGCCAGCGGCGCTCCGTCGCGCTCCAGGCGTTCGATACGGAGTAGGAAGCGCTCGGCATAGCCACGATCCTCAGGCAGGGAGACGATGCGGCCCTCCGCCACCAAGGTTTGGCCCACCAGCGGCTCCGGGAAAAGCTGACAGCGTGCGCGGCAGGCATCGGCGTAGGCCCACAGTACACCCGCTGCGGCGATGCACCCCAACAGGACCCACCGCCGCAGAGGCGGGCCGCCACGCGCAGCGATCAGTAGCGCAATGAGGATACCCGCCAGGAGCGCCCACGGCAGCCAGGCCGGCGGCATGCGCGGCAGCAGGAAGAATGCGCCGCAGCCGCCAGCAAAGACCAGGGCTGCAGGCGTGGGTGAGAGCCGACCGCAACCGTGGGGCCTGCCGGGTTGTTGCTGCGCCAGCATAACGCCCTCCCTACACAGGCCCCCGCCTCACCCCTTGCGGCAGGCCGCGAGCGGGGCCACCTGGCGGCGTCAGGCGATGCCGCCGCGAAGGCAGGCCACGGCTTGGCCGTAACCGTCAGCCACCCGCGTCCGGCGGGGCAATGCTAGCCTATACTCGCCCCGGCGCCGCCCCCACACAGGCCCCCGACCCCATACCGTGAGACGCTGGTTCAAGGGCATCCTGCCCGATGCGCGCGTGATCCTAGAGAGCCGCTGGATCCGGCTGTTTGGCAAGCTATTGCAGGACCCGAATCTTTGGCATCTGAATCGGCGCTCGGCGTCAGGCGGCGTTGCCGTGGGACTGTTCATGATGTACATGCCGCCCTTCGGGCAGGTCTTCATGGCCGCGGCGGCGGCCATCAAGCTGCGGGTCAACCTGCCCATTGCCGCATCGCTGGTGTGGCTCAGCAATCCGCTGACCATCCCCCCCATGTTCTATTTGGCCTATGTCATCGGCGCGTTACTCACGGGCCAGCCCATCCGCCCCTTTAAGCCCGCGTTCTGGCTCGATTGGCACAATTGGCTGGGCGTGCTCGGGCCGTTGCTGCTCGGCAGCTTCATCTGCGCCTCCGCGGCGGCGGCGATCGGCTACTTTACGGTGCAGTGGCTATGGCGGCGGAGCCTGCTGCGCGAGATCGCGCGTCGGCGCCATCGCTACGCCGTCGCCCGGGATAACACGCCATCGTCCAGACGCCAGACTTGATCCGCGCGCGCAGCGAGTTCGAGATCGTGGGTGACGATGATAAAGCTTGTGTCCTGCTCGGCATTAAGCTCTAGCATCAATTCATACACATCCGCGGCGGTGTGCCGGTCCAGGTTGCCGGTGGGCTCGTCCGCCAAGACACAATCTGGGCGTGTCACCAAGGCCCGGGCGATGGCCGCCCGCTGACGCTCTCCGCCGGAGAGCTCGGCCGGTTTGTGAGTGAGACGGTGGTCGAGCCCGACACGGGTGAGTAATGCCACCGCGCGCTCACGGGCGGCAGCGGGTGCCAGATTGCCGATGAGCAGCGGCATGGCGACGTTCTCCAACGCCGTGAACTCCGCCAGCAGGTGATGAAACTGGTAGACAAAGCCGAGCCGCTGGTTGCGCAGGAGGCCCCGGGCACGCTCGGACAGCCGCATGGGGTCCTGCCCCGCCCAGAGCACCTGCCCGACGCTCGGACGCTCCAGCCCGCCAAGGCAGTGCAGCAGCGTACTCTTGCCGCAGCCAGAGGAGCCGACAATGGCGATGCGCTCGCCGCGTTGCACCGCTAACTCCACGGCGCGCAGCACGACAACCTCTTGCGGGCCCTGGCGAAAGGTCTTGCCGATGCCACGGGCCTCCAGGACCGGTGCCGCGGCGCCGGCCGGCGGCGCCGGCGTCGAGACCTGCCCCGGCACAAGATCACTCATAGCGCAACGCCTCCGCCGGGTCCGTGCGGGCGGCCCGCCAGGCCGGATACAGCGTCGCCAGCACCGACATTAGGAAGGCGCCACCGCCGACACGCAGCACGTCACCAGTGTGAACATCAGAGGGCAAGGCGCTGATGTAGTAGATGGTTGGGTCCAAGAAATGTACGCCGAACGCCCGCTCGATGGCGGCCACGATGGGCTCGACATTCCAACCCAGCAGCACGCCACCGACAATGCCAAGGAGGGTGCCGACGAAGCCGATGGTGGTGCCCTGAACCATGAAGATGGCCATCACTCGGCCAGGGGAGGCACCGAGGGTGCGCAACACGGCGATATCCGCGCGCTTGTCGGTGACCACCATCACCAACGTCGAGACGATGTTGAACGCCGCCACCGCGACGATCAGGAACAGAATGATGGTCATCATGCGCTTTTCGGTACGCAGCGCGGCGAAGAAGTTGCGATGCACCTGGGTCCAATCCGTGACGCGATAGGCGACTGCGTTAGCGGACTCATCGCCCTCGGACTCCGCTGCAAGGGCCTGAGCATTGAGCGCGTAGGCAAGCTCCCGGGAGACCAGGGGCGCATCGAACATGTTCTTAAGCTTGAGGCGCACACCCCCGGCGGCCTCGCCGAGGCGCATCAGCAGCGCGGCATCGGCCATGTGCATGAAGCCTGCGCCGCGGTCGTAGTCGGACATGCCCACCTCGAACAGCCCAACGACGGTGAAGGCCTTGAGCCGAGGCATGACGCCGACGGGCGTGGCGTTGAGCTGCGGCGTGACGACAGTGACCTTGTCACCGGCGCCAACCCCGAGCGCCGCCGCCAACTCGACACCGATGATGATGTTGAAGCTGCCCGCGGTGAGATCGTCGACACTCCCGAAGACCATGTCTCGGCGCAGCTCCGAGACGGCGTCCTCGCGGTCCGGCACAATGCCACGCAACAGGGCCGCATTGGTGCGTCCCGCATTCATGAGCATGGATTCGAGCTCGACGTACGGGGCCGCCCCCAGCACATCCGCGTGCTCCTGCACCTGCTCCACGAGGCGCTCCCAATCGGTGATGCCGCCGTTCGGCACGCTCAGGGTCGCGTGGGAGGCCATCCCGAGGATGCGCTCCTGAATCTCCTTGTGGAAGCCGTTCATCACCGACAGCACGACAATGAGCGCAATGATACCGAGCGCGATGCCCAGCATGGAGATCAGCGAGATGAAAGAAATGAAATGGTTGCGGCGCTTCGCGCGCGTGTAGCGCAGACCGACGAACAACGGCAGGGGTCGGAACATGGGGAGGTATCGAAGCAGAAGCCCCGCGCGCCAGGTGGCACGCGTGCGGGCGGCGGACCGGGCTTCCGCGTGGGAAATGGGCCAGGTGGATTGGGGACAGGCGGCGGGCCGGGTCAAACGGCCGCCTGTCTGTCGGATCGCAGCGAACGCGCGCCGGCTAGCCGGCGCGTCAGCGCCGCCTAACCGGCTACCGCCCGGCGGCTATTGGCCAGGGACACCCGGTGTCGGTATGCGCCCAGCCGGATAGCCCGGGTACATGGGCATGGGCGGCATGCCCATGGGCGCCGGCGGACGGTTGTTGTAGTACTGCTGCCAGCGCTTCTGCGCCTCTTCCATCGCCTGCTTCCGCATGGCCTCGTACTCCTCGAATTGGGCGCGACGAGCCTGCGCAGCTTCCGCCGGTGATTGCGGCATGGGCGGACGCGCCATCGGCGCCGGCCGACCCATGGCTGGCGGCACTGCAGCGGGAGCACCGCCAGGGGCCTGGTCGCCGCGGGAAGCCACCGGGGCCTGCGGCGGCTGCATCGATGGCGGCATCATGGCCTGCGCTGCGGCGGGTTGGCCCTGACGCTGGGCCGGCGGCTGGGCTGGCGGCTGGGCTGGCGGCTGGGCCGGCTCCTGAGCTGGCGTCTGGGCTGTCGGTTGGGCCGGGGGTTGAGCTGGCGGCTGGACGGCGGCCGCTGCTGGCCCCTGGGGGGCGGGCTGCTGCGCAGGGCGCATGGCTGGCGCCGTGCGGACGTCGCCGGCGCTCGCGGCATCTGCCTCTTGCGCCGCGGACTCCTCGCTCATCACTGCCTGGGCAAAGGCCTCCGCCTCCTCCTTGCTCACCTTGTCGCCGTCCGCGCCGGCGGATGCCTCGGCCGCGGGCTGTGCCTGCGAGAAGGCTGGAGCCGAGGCCGGCGGGGGTGCGGAGGCGGCGGCCGTTTGCGCCCGACTGGGCTCAGGTATCGCGGGTGCCGCCGGCTCAGGCTGGGCTGACGCAGCCACAGGCGCTGGCGCCTGCGGCTGCGTCACTGCAGGCGCTACGCTCGGGGCGGCGGGTGCAGTGGCCGCCGCGGGCGCTTCCCCGCCGCCGGCGCTCGCCATGGGCGCTTGTGTCAGCTGCTCACTGCGCTCCACGGCGCCCAGGTAGAGATAGCCGAACAGCAGCACCAGACCCCAGAGCAACAGCTTGGGCAGGAATGTGAGCCGGCTTTTGGAAGTTTGATCGCCTGATTCGGCCATGTTGTTCACCTCGTGCTTTAGAATTCAGACGCCCATAATAACCCTTGCGCAAGTATGGCGCTCGCCCAGGCGCTGCAGCGCCCCCCGCCGGCTTCAGTCGCCCGCCACCAACGCCAGTAGCAACCGGCGCACGGCGTCTCCGGAGCGGACAAGATTGGCTTGGATCTCGTCCATACCGACCTCGCCGGCGGCCTTGCCAGCGGCCCAGTTGACGACGAAGGCGAGCAAGGCATAACCCAGTCCGCGCTCGCGGGCTAACGCCGCCTCCGGCATGGCCGTCATGCCCACGACGTCGCAGCCGTCGCGCTCCAGCCGCCGGATCTCCGCAGCGGTTTCGAGTCGCGGGCCTTGGGTCACGGCGTATGTGCCGCCGTCGCGCAAGTCGAGGCCGAGATTGGCCCCCGCAGTCAGCAGCCGTTGGCGCAACGCGGGGGTCAATGGGGCCGTAAAGTCGACGTGAATGACTGCCCCATCCGCGCCGTCGTAGAAGGTGCTCGGGCGACCCCAGGTATAGTCGATGAGCTGGTCCGGAACGCAGAGCCTAAGGGGACCGCAATCCGCTGAGATACCACCGACGGCGCCGAGCGCGACGACATCGGTGACACCGTGGTCGACGAGCGCCTGGATGTTGGCGCGATAGTTGACCGCGTGCGGCGGAATGCGATGTTCGTCGCCGTGGCGCGGCAAGAAGCAGCAGTCCCGCCCCCGATGGCGCAAGGTCAGCAGTTCTGCCGACGGCGGACCGTATGCGGTGTCTACCGCCAGGCGCTGTGTGACCTCCACGCCCGGCAGCGTGGTGAAGCCAGACCCGCCGATGATGCCTAGACGGCCCATGCGTATGCTCCCTATCCGCCCCGCGGATGTCCGCAGCTCAAGCCCCCGCAGGTTACCCAAGGGACTCCGGCAAAGCGTCGGCAGTCTACGCGCCGGCGCCCGCAGCGGCAAACGGATTGGCGATCCGTCGATCTGAGATCAAGGGGCGATTCCACGGTGGGTGACGCCATCGCGGGTGTGCCAGTCGGCGCCGGCGTGAGGAGGCCGCTTCTGGCGGGCCTTGCGCCCGGCCGCTGACAAGGCCCTGCGGTGGACCCGCGATGGGACCGAGGTGGTCCCCAATCAGGCCTCGGTCAGACCTCTAGCCAAGCGACAGGCCCCCGTGGACGACCGGCAGCCGCGGTAATGGGTCGCTCAACGGGGACCAGGGCGTGTGGGTGTGTCGGCTTGTCGACGCGCCGATATACGCTGCATTTGGGCAGGGCCGAGGGCCGGTGGCCAAGGAACGGGCTCACACCGCTGGTGTCACCCGCTCCGCCTAGGCCCTTGGTCAGCAGGCACCCAGCGCTTTCATGCCGACCACCCGGCTGCTCGTCGGCCTGACCTCCCGGCCGTGCTGGGTCTAAGGCGATTTCTGTCAACTTTCATACCATTTGACTTGTCTTGACGCCCGCCTTCGGCGTCGCACTGACGCTCCCTTGGCTTGCGATGCTCCCGCCAGCACGCCTTGAAGGCGGACGTCCCGCCTTCGTCCAACGGACGGCGTAATCTGGTATGAGAGTTTCCGGCAACCGCCTAAGCACTAGGCCGGCTGCTGGGCATAGCTCGAAAACATGCCAATCTCGACGAGCTTCGGAAACAGCACCTGCTCTTCGCGATCGATGCGGTAGCTGAGCATATCGAAGATTTCGTGAGATTCTTCCAGGAATTCGTCCGTGAAGTTGAAATCGCACTCCTTGAGCCAGCGTTTGTTGTATTCGTCAAACGTCCGCCGCAGCGGTTTTTCACCGCTGATGAAGCCCCACGCAATGGACTTCACCCGAGGGTCTTCATGAATGAGAAGATTTGGGTACAGCTGTCGGTCCTCTTCGGCCAAATGCGCTTTAACCTTCTTGGCGAGCTCGCACATCAGCTCGTACGCCGTTTTGGCGTTGGGTCGGATCTTCAGTTGTTCCCGCGTCATAATAGAGCGCAGATCGTCGATCATCTGACGCAGCTCGGCGTGGCTATTGCGATAACCATCAAGTGTTTGCATGGCCCATCCTCCTCGTATAGTGCTGAGAGCCGCCGGTTTGGTCGCCGCCGGATGTCGTGAGGGTTTCGACATCATGTCAGCGGTGTTGCGGTGAAGGCACCTGCAAGACGGCTGCATCGACCCTAGCGAGCAGCCTGGCACCAGCGCTTTTCGGGGCGCGCCGGGAACCGTCCGCCTGCTGGCCTAGTGTCAGTAGAGGATGTAACTCAAAGGCCCTGCAATGTCAAAAAGCCCTTAATTATATTAGCGTTTTAGCAAAATCTGCTTAGACATCCTCGTCGGCGGCCGCATAAATGCCCGGCAAATTGCGGAAATAGCGCTTGTAGTCGAGCCCATAACCCATGACGTAGCGATTCGGCACACTGAGCCCAACCAGATCTGGCCGATACTCGGTCTCCGCCGCACCCTCCTTCAGCGCCAACACCGCCGTGGTGACGCTCGCCGCGCCATCCTCCACGCAAGCTGTGGCGATGGCCTCCATGGTATGCCCTTGGTCGAAGATGTCGTCGACCACCAGCACGTGCTCGCCACGCACCGCGTCCGTTGGCCGGTGCTGCCAGTGGAGCGCTGCCCCGCTGAGCGCACCCCGATAGCGCGTGGCGTGGGCATAGTCGAGCCGCAACGGGAACTGCAGCCGCGGCAATAACAGCCCAGCGATGACGATGCCGCCGGTCACAACCGAGAGCATCAGTGGATCCTTCCCGGCGAGGCGGGTGGCGATGTCGGACGCCATCCTGTCCAAAGCGGCTTCCACCGCTGCCTGATCGGCGAGGCATTCGGCGCGTGAGAGCACACCGGCGTAATGATCCGCGGGCATCTTGTCCATGGGCGAGGTCCTCCGGGCTGGTCCCGTGTGGATGACAGAAGGGATCGACAATACCGCAAGGACCGCCGAAGGAAGAATCATCCAGGCGGACGCGTCAAGCGACCAGTGCCGCCGACTTTTGCCCCCACGTGAGCTGAGCCGGCGGCCGTTAGGGCCGGAGCGCGGGCTCAACGGTTAGCGATACGCACGTCCAAATGGTCGCGTAGGCGGTCACCTAGGAGGTTCACGGCCAGCACCACCAACATGAGCGCTGCCCCTGGGGCTGCCACCAAGTGCGGCGCCGTGAGCATGTGCGCAACACCATCGCGAATCATGCTGCCCCATGAGGCCGCCGGCGGCTGTACGCCGAGGCCCAAAAAGGACAACCCAGCCTCAGCCACCACGGCGCCGGCGATACCGAAGGTGGCCTCGACGATCAGGGGAGCCATGGCGAGTGGCAGCAGATGGCGGAGCAGGATCCGCAACGGCCGCGCCCCGAGGGCCCTTGCCGCGAGCACGTGGTCGCGACTGCGCAGTGATAGCACCTGCGCGCGCACCAACCGCGCATAGCCGACCCAGCTCACCACTGCGAGCGCAATGACGACGTTCCCCAGACCAGGCCCCAGGATGCCCGCCAGGGCAATGGCCAGCAGAATGCCGGGAAAGGCCAAAAAGATATCGATGACCCGAATCACCAGCAGATCGAGCCAGCCGCCGGCAAAGCCGGCGACGCCCCCTACGAGGGCGCCGACGGCGGCAGACAACAGCACCACGCCGAAGCCAACCGCCAGGGATGTACCCGCCCCTGCCGCGAGCCGGGCCAACACGGGCCGCCCCAGGTCATCGGCGCCCAGCAGTAACCCCGGCGACGGCGGCGCCAAGATACGCGGCAGGTCCACCCGATTGGCCGCGCCCGCGAACAAGGGCCCAGTCAGTGCGGCTGCGAGCCAGAGCAGCAGCACGAGCCAAGGAAGAGCGCGCACGAGGACACCAAGCACGGCGGCTGCGCGCGCGCGCACTGGCTCAATGCCGGCCAATGCGCGGGTCGATCCAGGCATAGGCAAGGTCCGTGAAGGTATTCACCAGCACGTAGGTCAGACTGATCAGCAGCACGCAGCCCTGCACTACGGGGAAGTCCCGCGCCTTGATGGATTCCACCAGCAGGCTGCCGATACCTGGCCAAGCAAACACGGTCTCGGTGATCACCGCACCCGCCAAGAGGCCGCCGAGCTGTAGCCCAATAACTGTCAGCACCGGCAGCCAGGCGTTGCGCAGCGCGTGACGCCAGAGCACGGCGCCCTCGCCGAGCCCCTTGGCGCGCGCCGTGCGGACATAATCCTCGCCCAAGACCTCGAGCATGCTCGCGCGCACCATCCGCGCGAGGATGGCAGCGAGCGCCGTGCCCAAGGTCACGGCGGGCAGCACAATCGCAGCAGCCGCCTCGTCGCCGCTCACCGGCGTCCACCCGAGCCACAGCGAAAACACCAGGATCAGCAGCGGCCCGAGCCAAAAATTCGGGATAGAAATACCAGCCAGGGACAGCGTCATTGCGGCCGAATCTAGGATGCTGCCACGATAGCGCGCCGCCAGCACACCCAGCGGCAACGCAATGACCAAGGCGATGCCGAGAGCCACCGCCGCGAGCCGCAACGTGGCCGGCAAGCGTTCGGCCAGGATCGCCACCACCGGACGCTGATCCAAAAAGGATGCACCCAGGTCCAGCCGTAGGAGCCGCAGGAGGTAGTGCTGGTATTGCGCCCATAGCGGTAGATCCAGACCCAACGCAGCCCGCAGCGCAGCCCGGTCAGCGGGCTGGGCGCGCTCGCCGAGCATGGCCTCCACGGGATCGCCCGGGACTAAGTGAATCAGCAGGAACACCAGGGTGCAGACACCAAGCACCACCACGAGCGCGCTGCCTAAGCGGGTCAGAAGGCTTGCAGGCATACCGGTGGGAAGCAGGGTGCCGAACACGCCTAGCCAATGTCCACCAGCGTGCCGACGCCGACCGCCGCGAACAAGACTGTGAGATCGGCATCACGCATGCGAATGCAGCCGTGTGAGCGCGGCACACCCATGGGCTCTGTGGGCGGACAGCCGTGGATGTAGATGAACCGGCGCAAGGTATCCACAGCGCCACCGCGGTTGCGCCCGGGCTCGGCGCCCGTCAGCCAGAGGATGCGGGTCAATATCCAGTCCCGGCCGGGCTGCGTTGCACCGAGCTCAGGCGAGTAGACCTCGCCGGTCCACCGACGTCCGCGGAATACGGCGCCCATGGGGCAGTCGGCGCCAATCTTGAGCCGCACACGGTGGCGACCACGCGGCGTACAGCCGCTGCCGGTTTGCTCGCCGGGTCCGTTAGCGCCCGTGGACACCGGGTAGACAAGGCTTGCGTTACCCTGGTTCAGGGTCAGCGTTTGCTGGGCGAGATCGATGCGCACCTGCGCCTGAGGTTCAGCCGGGGAGGAGCAATCCGCAGGGATGACACGTTGCTTCAGGCGCATGACACCAGGCGCGTCTCGGTGCCCGCTACCGGGCGGTGCTATGGGAGAAAGGTCCGGGGGAGAAAGGTCCGGGGGAGAAAGGTCCGGGGCAGACAGGTCCGGGGGAGACAGGCCAGGTCAATACCGGTCGGGTGGATACCGGTCAGGGCTTCTGGCACTGCTTACAAATGCCGTAGATGATGAGCGAGTGATCCTTGATCTCGAAGCCATTCTCGGCGGCGACGGCACGCTGGCGCTCCTCGATAACCTCAGAAACGAACTCCACCACCGCCCCGCATTTGACGCAGACCAGGTGGTCGTGGTGTCCGCCGCGGTTGAGCTCAAAAACCGACTGGGCGCCCTCAAAGTGGTGGCGGCACACGAGGCCCGCGCCTTCGAACTGGGTCAGCACGCGATAGATGGTGGCGAGGCCAATCTCTTCGCCCGCCGCCAGCAGCTCTTTGTAAACGTCTTCTGCGCTCAGGTGCCGGAGCACACTCGTCTCGAGCACGTGCAAGATCTTGACCCGAGGCAGCGTGACCTTCAGTCCTGCCTGCTTGATCTGTTGGTTTTCCATCATCCTCTCATGCCCTCCGAACAGCGTGCCGCCAAAGGCCATGGCGGTCCCCAATACCAGCGGGTGATGCAGCCACGCCGGCTGGGTTAGACTTAGGCGATTTCCCCGCTGTCCCGGACCACAACCTGCACGCATGCTGCAACGACGCATCGCGGCCGGTGCATGCGAGGCCGCGGTACTGCGACGGGGCGCCGACGACGGCCGCAACCAAACGACCTAACCCGATGCAAAAGATTGTTATTCTGCTCGTCATCACCGCTATTGCCGCACAATTCGGATGTGCGCGCAACAAGCAGGCCGACGACTACACGGAGCGCTCCATGCTGTCGACGCTTCCTTTCGTGTACAAGATGCCCGTGCAGCAGGGCAACATCGTCTCCAAAGAGATGCTCGACGAGCTGCAGATGGGCATGACGAAGGCGCAGGTTCGCTTTCTGCTCGGCACACCGCTGCTCACCGACATGTTCCGCACGGACCGGTGGGACTACACCTACACCATACGCCGGGGCCACCAGCCGATGGAGAAAAAGCCCCTCACCCTCTTCTTCCAGGACGACGAGTTGGTTCGCATCCAGGGCTTCGTGCCGCCAGACCCAGATCAAGGCATCCCGGGTGAAGACCGCCCTGAAGTGGTGGTGAAGGTGCCGGACTGGAACGAACAGCGCGGCCTGATCGGCCGTGCGCTGGAGGCAGTCGGCCTTGAGCCTCAGCGGTAACGTTGGGGCCCGGGCGGGCGGCGTCGCCGGTGATCAGCCCTCGGACTTCGCCTGTTTGGCCTCGGACTTGTCCTGTTTCGCAGCGGCACCTGTGGCGTCCGCCTCGGCAGCGCGCTCCTTTCGCGCCTGCTTCGGGTCCGCGATGAGGGGCGGGTAGATCTCCACCCGGTCGCCATCCGCAAGCGGCGCATCGAGCTTCGCCACCTTCCCAAACACGCCGACCTTGTTGGCGTCCAAGTCGATCTCCGGGAAGCGCTGTATGATGCCAGAGCGCTCGATGGCCTCCGCGACGGTCAGTCCAACCGGCCCGCTCACTGGCAATAACGCCTGGGCCCCTTCCCGGGCGTAGGCCACCTCGACGCGAATGCTCTCCTCAGTCACCGTACACCTCGTCGGCACGTTTGCAAAAGGCATCCACCAGCGAGTTGGCGATACTGCCGAATACGCCACCGAAGGCCTTGTCGATGAGCCGGCCGGAAAACTCGAAGTCGAGCTCCAACTCCACCTTGCAGGCGTCCTCTCGCAGGGGCTTGAAGGTCCAGACTCCCGTCAGTTTGCGGAAGGGCCCGTCAATGAGATCAATATACATACGCTCCGGCGGCTCGATGCGATTACAGGTCGAGAAGGTTTGCCGCACGCCCATGCGCGCTACCTCGATGCGACCGCAGATCTGCTCATCAGTGGCCGACAAGAGCTTTGTCGCGTTGCACCAAGGTAGGAAGTCTGGATAGCCCTCGACATCAGCCACCAGCGTGAACATTTGCTCCGCCGAATGTCGGACGAGCGCGCTTTTCTTGATGACTGGCACGTCAGATCAGCCCGATAGCATGCAAAAACACCAACACCACACAGACCGGCGCGACGAAGCGCACCAGCATCCACCACGCGCCGTACGCGAGGGACTGCCCCAGCAGACCGAGCTCCTGTTCCGTGGACGCCCGGCGCATGATCCAGCCTGCGAAGATGGCGATAAAGAAACCGCCGAGCGGTAGCAGGACGTTGGCAGTGACATAGTCAAAGAGATCCAAGAAACCCTTGCCGAACAGCGTGATGTGCGACCAGACGTTCAGCGACAGCAAGCAAGCGATGCCGAGCAGCCAGACGACCACCCCGCCCAAGGCCGCCGCCCGCGGCCGGCTGAAGCCACGGTTCTCCACCAGCCAAGCCACCATAGGCTCCAGCAGCGAGATGGCCGACGTCCAGGCCGCAAACACCAGCAAAACGAAGAACACCGTGCCGAACAGAGGGCCGCCCGGCATTTGGCCGAAGGCAATGGGCAGCGTCTGGAAGATGAGACCCGGCCCGCTGCCGGGCTCAAGTCCATAAGCAAACACGATGGGAAAAATGGCCATTCCCGCTAGCAACGCCACAAGCGTATCCATGCCGGCGATGATGACGGCGTTTTGGCCGATGGAGGCGCGGCTATTTAAGTACGATCCATAGATCATGATGGCCCCCATGCCGAGGCTCAACGAAAAGAAGGCTTGACCCATGGCGCTCAGGATCGCCTCGCCGGGCCTGGCGCCGAGCGCCGCGAAATCCGGATAGAACATGTACTCTAGCCCCGCGACGAAATCCCCGGCTTGGGCTGCGTAGAGGACCATCACTACCAGCAGGACAAAGAGCGCGGGCATCAGCCAACGCACAGCGCGCTCTAGGCCGCTCGCAACGCCCCGCGCCACCACGAGCACAGTCATGACCATGAAGATCGTGTGCCACGCGAGCAGGCGCTCCGGGTCCGCCACGAGGTTGCTGAACATGGCCTCCGCGGCGCCCGCGTCGGCACCGGCGAAGGCACCCGCGCCGGCGCGGAAAACATAGGCCAGCGTCCAGCCGGCGATCACGCTGTAGAACGACAGGATCAGGAAGCCTGCGAGAATGCCCATCCAGCCCAGCAATTGCCAGAGTGGACTTACGCCCTCGTCCCGCGCAAGCGCACGCATGGTGTTGATCGGACTTTGCCGACCGCGGCGACCAAGCATGATCTCGGCCATCATGATGGGAAGCCCAATGCCGGCCACGCACACCAGGTACACCAGCACGAAGGCACCACCGCCATACTCGCCGGCGGTATAGGGGAAGCGCCAAATATTGCCGAGCCCCACGGCCGATCCCGTCGCGGCAAGAATGAACGCCAGCCGCGAGGACCACATGCCATGGATGGAAGTCGTCGATGACATGGACTGCTGCTCCTGTTAGAGATTCTCGCCGTTGCCACCGCGCTGCGGTACGCCGGCGGCCGCGAGCCACCGCCGCTGCCACGGGTTCGAGCGGTGGCTGGGGCGCAGGCTGTTTAGGCGCCGATCTCCGCACGCACCGCTTCGGCAAGGCCCTCGGCGAGCCCCTGCACCTGCTCCGGGTCCATGCCCTCGACCATCACGCGCACCACCGGCTCGGTGCCTGAGGGACGCAACAGCACACGCCCCTGCCCCGCCAGCTCCGCCTCCGCCGCTGCGATGGCGGTGCGCACGCGCGGTAGGGTCGTCGGATCCATGCGCCGTTCCAAGCGGACGTTGACCAACACTTGCGGGTAATGCTCCACGGGCGCGGCCGCCTCGGCCAGCGCGCGGCCCTGCTCGATGAGCGCCGCCAGTACCTGCAGCGCCGCGATGACGCCGTCGCCGGTGGAAGTGCGATCCCGGCAGATGATGTGGCCGGACGGCTCGCCGCCGAGCACACCGCCGGTGTGCTTGAGATGCTCCATGATGTAACGATCGCCGACCTTGGTGCGCTCGAAGGGCACGTCAAGGCGTTGCAGCGCCAGCTCCAGCCCCAGGTTGCTCATCAAGGTACCCACCACTGGCCCCTTGAGGGAGCCGGCGTCCTGGCGAGAGTGGGCGATGATGTAAATCAGCGCATCCCCATCGACCACCGTACCCGCAGCATCCACCATCATCAGGCGGTCGCCGTCGCCATCGAAGGCGATGCCGAGATCGGCCCGCTCCTCCAGCACCCGTTTTGCGAGTGTTTCGGGCTTGGTGGAGCCCACGTCGCGGTTGATGTTGAAGCCGTCTGGCGCAGCGCCGATGGTAACGACCTGCGCGCCCAGCTCCTCAAAGACATAGGGCGCGATGTTATAGGTCGCGCCGTGCGCGCAGTCGATCACGATCTTGAGGCCCTTCAGGGACAAGGCCTGCGGGAAGCTGCTTTTGCAAAACTCGATATAGCGGCCGGCAGCGTCGTCCACACGCTTGACCTTTCCGAGATCGGCCGGAGGGACCGTCTTCAGAGGCCGGTCGATCTCGGCCTCGATGGCGAGCTCAATGGCATCGGGCAGCTTATCGCCCTCGCCGGAGAAGAACTTGATGCCGTTGTCGTCGTACGGATTATGGGATGCGGTGATGACAATGCCGGCCGCGGCGCGGAAGGTCCGCGTCAAATACGCTACGCCGGGAGTGGGCGTGGGCCCGAGCAGGCGAATATCCATGCCCGCCGCCACCAAGCCGGCTTCCAGGGCCGACTCGAACATGTAGCCCGAGATGCGGGTGTCCTTGCCGATGAGCACCGTGCCGCCGCTAGGGCCGCCGAGCACGCGTCCCGCGGCCCAGCCCAGCTTGACCACGAAGTCAGGGCTGATGGTGGGATCACCGACGCGGCCGCGGATGCCATCGGTGCCGAAATATTTTCGCTTCAATCGGATGTCCCTCGAAGGGCGGAATCTGCCTCTGCGGCGGCAACCGCTGCGACGACCTTAAGTGCATCCGCGGTGGCGGCGACGTCATGCACACGCAGGATCCGCGCGCCGCTGCGCGCGGCGATGACCGCAGCGGCCAAACTCGCAGGCAGCCGTTCTGCCACCGGTCGCCCGGTGATCGTCCCGAGCATCGACTTACGGGAGAGGCCCACCAACAGCGGGGGACCCAAACGAGCCAGTTCGGGAAGCCGCGCCAAAAGGGCGAGATTATGCGCCAAGCGCTTGCCGAAGCCAAAACCCGGGTCGATGAGCAGCCGGTCCAGGGTAAGCCCCGCCTCGAGGCAGGCCGCAATACGGTCACGCAGGAACCGCCCGACATCGGCCACCACGTCGTCGTAGGACGGCGCCAGCTGCATGGTACGGGGCTCGCCCTGCATGTGCATGAGGCAGATGGGCAAGTCGAGCTGCGCAGCAGCGGCAAGGGCCCCCGGCTCCCGCAGCGCGCGGACATCATTGATGAGGGTCGCCCCAGCGTGCGCTGCCGCTCGCATGACCTCGGGTTTGGACGTGTCCACGGAGATGGGCACTGGCAAGTGCTGCGCGAGGGCCTCGATGATTGGCAGCACGCGCCGTTGCTCTTCCGCTGCCGACACCGCCGCAGCGCCCGGCCGCGTCGACTCGCCGCCGACGTCGATGATGTCGGCGCCCTCTGTGACCATTTGCTCGGCCCGGTGCAACGCCAGTTCCGGCGCAAAAAAAACACCCCCGTCCGAAAAGGAGTCGGGGGTGATGTTGAGCACGCCCATGATGCGGGGCGTGCTGAGGTCGAGGCGATGGCCGCCGCAGACGAGGCTAGTGCCTGCAGCGGCCGGTGCGCCGGCCGCGGCGCGATGGGTCAATGTTCGCCTGCAGGGCCGCCGATGGGTCCGCCCGAGGGGCGTGGACCCTGCTCAGGCCGCGGCGATGTGGGTGCCTCCGCGCTTCCGCTCGGCGGCTCCGAGATATCCTGGGACCACTGCTTGGGCGGCCTCGGCTCCCGGCCCTCCATGATGTCCGTAATCTGCGCGGCATCGATGGTCTCGTACTTGATCAACGCGTGGGCCATGGCATGGAGCTTGTCCATGTTCTCTTCCAGGATGTTCTTGGCCCGCTCGTAGTTCCGGTCGATGAAGGTACGAATCTCCTTGTCGATCAGGTGCGAGGTCTCATCCGAGACATTCTTGTGCTGCGTCACGGAGTGCCCGAGGAAGACCTCCTGCTCATCTTCGCTGTACGTGAGCGGACCGAGCTTGTTCGACAGGCCCCACTTCGTGACCATGCTGCGCGCAAGCTCCGTTGCGCGCTGGATGTCGTTGGACGCGCCGGTGGTGACCATCTCCGGGCCGAAGACGAGTTCCTCCGCGAGGCGACCGCCGAACAGGGAGGAAATCTGACTCTCCAGCCGCTGCTTGCTGTAGCTGAAGCGATCGTCTTCCGGCAGGAACAGGGTCACACCGAGCGCACGACCGCGCGGGATGATGCTCACCTTGTGCACTGGGTCATGGTCCGGCACCAGGCGACCGACGATGGCGTGGCCGGATTCATGGTAGGCGGTGAGCTTCTTCTCATCGTCGGACATCACCATGGAGCGCCGCTCGGTGCCCATCATGATCTTGTCCTTGGCCTTCTCCATGTCCTCCATGTCCACCAAACGCTTGTTTGCGCGGGCCGCGAAGAGGGCTGCCTCGTTCACGAGGTTGGCAAGATCGGCCCCAGAAAATCCCGGCGTGCCGCGGGCGATCACGGAGGGCACCACGTCTTCGGCACTCGGCACCTTGCGCAGGTGGACCTTCAGGATCTGCTCCCGGCCGCGGACGTCCGGCAGCGGCACCACCACCTGGCGGTCGAAGCGGCCCGGGCGCAGCAGCGCCGGATCGAGCACGTCGGGGCGGTTGGTGGCGGCAATGACGATGACGCCCTCGTTGCCCTCGAAGCCGTCCATTTCTACCAGGAGCTGATTCAGCGTCTGCTCGCGCTCGTCGTGACCGCCGCCGAGACCCGCGCCACGATGGCGACCGACGGCGTCGATCTCGTCGATGAAGATGATGCACGGGGCATGTTTCTTTGCTTGCTCGAACATGTCGCGCACGCGCGAGGCGCCGACGCCGACGAACATCTCCACGA
>CAZGCI010000021.1:0-51349 GCA_964524185.1 uncultured Thiohalocapsa sp.
AGACGGGGTTGGGCCGACGGCGGAGGCTGCTACGCAGGCCGATGCCGCGGACGATCGGTCGGCGCGGACTGCGGGTACGAGCGTGCCGAACCGCCTCGCCGACACGCGCCGGCCCGTCGGCTGGCTGCTCCTCGGGGTGCTTGCCGCCGGTGTGCTCGCCTTGCTTTGGCGCCGACGTCACAACCTGCCCCGGTGGCGTCACACGGCGGCCGCGCGGCGCGCTGCCCCACGACGCCCTGCCGCTGACCCCGGTGCTGCGCTGCATGCTGCCAGCGCTGCGTGTGATGCCCGTGCTGCGGCGACGGCGCTGCTGGCGTTGGCACGTCGCGCTTGGGGGCCGGCTGCACCGGTCAGCCTGAACGGCATTGCCGCTCGGTTGCAGGCGGATGGCAGCGCCGATGGCGCGGGAGCCGCACAGGCCGTGCGCGAGCTAGAGGCCAGCCTGTATGGACCCGAGGCCGGTGAATGGCAGGACACCGCACTGGCCGATCGCGTTGTGCCGTTGTTGCATCTACCCCGCGCGCAGCCGTGCACCAACGATACCCAAGCGCCCCTGGCGCCGCTCTATCCGCAGCGGGGCTGAAGGCTGGTTAATATCTGCCTCAACAACCCTCGCTATTGGCTGTGGGGCAGCCGCGTGTGGCGACGCGGCCGGCGCCATCGCCAGCGGGAAGGTGCGGAGGCTGCTGCGTCCGAACTCGGGTGGTGAGTCGTTCACTGCCACGCCATAACGAAAGCTGCAGCTCTCCACCCGTAGCAGCGGTGTCAACAGCTCGCCGCAACGCCTCGGCGCTGTCGATCGTCCCGCCACCGGCGCTGACAATGACATCACCGGCTCGCAAGCCGGCAGCGGCCGCCGGGCTGTTTGGCAACACGCGGGTGATGAAGGCGCCCCGCGGCGCACGTACCCCGAAGCGCTCCACGAGGGCCGTATCCAGGGTGCGCGCGCCGATGCCGATCCAGCCGCGCGCGACCTTGCCAGTAGCAGCGATCGCCGCCACCACTTGCATGACCCGGTCGGCCGGAATAGCGAATGCAACACCCTCGGAATAGCCGCTATCGGACATGATGGCGGTGTTGATGCCGACGAGCCGGCCGCGGGTGTCGATGAGTGCGCCGCCCGAGTTGCCGGGGTTGATGGCGGCGTCGGTTTGGATGAAGCCCTCGATTTGGGTGAGGCCAAGATCCGAGCGCCCTAGCGCGCTCACAATGCCGAGGCTGGCGGTCTGGTCGAGTCCGAACGGATTGCCGATGGCCAGCACCACATCACCGGGTCGCAGTGCCTCCGGCTCGCCGAGGGCGATGGCGGGGCCGACCGGCTCGTGCAGGCGCAGGACGGCCAGGTCAGTGGGCGCGTCGATGCCGAGCAGTTCGGCGGTGAGGATGCGGCGGTCCGGCACCTGCACGCCGATGGCGTCCGCCGCCGCCACCAGGTGGCCGCTCGTGACCAAGAGCCCGTCGTCGGACACCAACACCGCAGAGCCGCGGCTCAACCCAGGTGGTCCGGCGGTGTCCGGCTGTGCGTCCGGTGTGCGCCCGGGGCCGCCACTGCCCAGGCTGCCACCGCCCAGGCTCCCACCGGTGCTCCCGCGCTGCTGGCCGAAGACCCGCATCACGGCGGGCGCTGCACGCGCCACCGCGTCGGCGTAGCTCAGGCCGGTGGCGGTTGTCCCTGGCGTCTGGCCCAACGTCGGAGGCATCCGCATGCCGAGACCGGCCGTCAGGAGGGCAATACTGACGGCGCCTAGGCTGAAGGCCATCCCCGCTATCATGAGCATTTTGAGCCGATCGGTCATGGCCGTTAAGCTAGCATGTGCACAGGGCTGGCGCTTGGCTCCATGCGGCGGGCGCCTGGTCGGCCGGTCTCTGGAAGCTGTGGCGCCAACGCCATCATTGCCGAGGCCGCTGATGGCGCCGCGGCCGGCGGCGACGGATCGAGCCCGCGTCGACCGAGCCACTATTGCGCCAGTCAGTGTTCCGCCAGGTTCTGTTGCCAACTGTTCTTTGCCCAGAGCCCCGAGCCCCGAGCCCCAGAACACCGCCCCATGATCGACAGCATCGAGATTGCGCGCTACTGCGACGAGCTCCTGGCAGCCGAGACGGTCAGCGACTACTGTCCGAACGGCCTGCAGCTTGCGGGGGCGCGGCCCATCCGCCGCCTCGTGAGCGGGGTCACGGCGAGCCTAAGCCTCATCGAGGCTGCGGTGGCCGCCGACGCAGACGCGATCCTGGTGCACCATGGCTGGTTCTGGAAGGGCGATGATCCGCGCCTCGTGGGCATGCATGGTCGGCGGGTGCAAGCGGCGGTGGCGGGCGGTCTGTCGCTACTCGCGTACCACTTACCGTTGGACGTGCATCCGGAGCTCGGCAATAACCGCCGGCTCGCTGCGGTGCTGGACATTCGCCATGCCGCGCCGGCGACGGCGGACGGGCTCATCTGGACGGGCGAGCTGGCCGCTCCGCTGTCGGGCGCCGCGGTGGCCGCACTGGTCGCGGAGCGGCTGGGCCGGAGGCCGTTACACGTGCCGGTGGCGACCGGCCCATTGCGGCGCATCGCCTGGTGCACGGGCGCGGCACAGCGCTTCATCGATCGGGCGGCGGAGCTCGGCGTGGATCTCTACCTCAGCGGCGAGGTGTCCGAGCCAACGGTGCACCAGGCGCGGGAGCTCGGGCTCGATTACATTGCCGCCGGCCACCACGCGACGGAGCGCTACGGGGTGCAGGCCTTGGGTGAGCATGTGGCGGGGCACTTTGGGCTGACGCACCGCTTCATCGATGTCGACAATCCCGCATGAGGACACACTTGGTGCCAGAGAGATTTTCACTGACAATCAGGGGTTTTTGCGCATTGTCGTCGCGGCAGGCTGCACTTTTCTGTGGGATGGGGGTCTCTCTTGCCGGGCGCCGTGCGGCGGGCTTCGCCGCCCGCAAAGCCGCATCGACTAGGGGTAATCCTTGACCCGGTGCGGATCGATCACGGACAATGCTTGATTCGTCGAGAAGAGCTTTTCGATATTCTGATTTTCTTTTGACCGCCCGACGTTTTCGCGGCCCCGACTTCGGTTGAACGGCGGGTCGTCAGGCATCGGGCCTAGCGGGGGTCGACCAGACAATGAACGCAGAAGGCGTGGATCTAAAGCGCAGACGGGTGCTTGTCGCCGCGACGAGTGCTGTCGGTGTCGTGGGCGTGGGCTTCGTTGCCGTGCCCTTCATCTCTTCCATGAACCCGAGCGCCAAGGCGCGGGCCGCCGGCGCCCCGGTTCAGGCCGACGTGAGCAAGCTGGAACCTGGCGCCTTGCTGCGCGTCAAATACCGCGGGCAGCCCATCTGGGTCGTTCGTCGCACAGACGCGATGCTCGAGGCGCTGCCTACCCTTGATCCAAAGCTGGTGGATCCGCGCTCTGAGCAAGCCTCGCAGCAACCGTCGTATTGTGCGAACGGGACCCGCTCCATCAAACCGGAGTACTTCGTCGCTATCGGCATCTGCACGCACCTTGGTTGTTCTCCGACCTACCGGCCGGAGTTTGCGCCAGATGACATGGGGCCGGAGTGGAAAGGTGGCTGGTTTTGCCCCTGCCATGGCTCAAAGTTCGATCTCGCTGGACGCGTCTACAAGGGCGTGCCGGCTCCCACCAACCTGGTGATTCCGAAGCACACGTACGTTAACGAGAACACCATCCTCGTCGGTGAGGATGAAGGAGCGGCCTGATGAGTTCCGATACCACGGCTACCGCGATCGATCAGGCCCCGGGGGGCTTCCTCGGGTGGCTTGATAAGCGTTTTCCGGTGATGGCGGTCTGGAACGACCACCTTGCACAATACTACGCGCCGAAGAATATGGGCTTTTGGTCCTTCTTTGGCTCACTCGCCCTTGTGGTCCTCGTGTTGCAGATCGTAACCGGTCTGTGGCTAGCCATGTCATACAAGCCTTCCGCGACGGAAGCGTTCGCATCGGTGGAATACATCATGCGCGACGTCAACTGGGGCTGGCTCATTCGCTACATGCATTCCACAGGTGCATCGTTCTTCTTTATCCTCGTCTACCTGCATATGTTTCGCGGGCTGATGTGGGGCTCCTACAAGAACCCGCGCGAGCTGCTGTGGATCATCGGCGTCGTGATCTACTTGGCAATGATGGCGACGGCCTTCTTCGGCTACCTTCTCCCATGGGGCCAAATGTCGTACTGGGGAGCGCAGGTCATCGTCAACCTATTCGCAGCCGTCCCGGGGGTTGGTGCAGACTTGTCCACCTGGGTGCGCGGCGACTACGTGATTTCCGACACGACGCTGAATCGCTTCTTCGCCTTCCACTTTGTCATTCCTTTCCTGTTGGCGGCGCTAGTGTTTCTGCATATCGTCGCGCTACATACCGTCGGGTCGACAAACCCCGATGGCATCGAAATCAAGAAGGGGCCTAAGGGCAACAAGTGGAGCGCCACAGCGCCCGCCGACGGTATCCCGTTCCATCCCTACTACACTGTGAAGGACGTCGCTGGACTCGTTGTGTTCGCCGCGATCTTCTCGTTGGTGGTCTTCTATGCACCCGATCTCGGCGGTCTGTTCTTGGAAGGTCCCAACTTTCAGCCGGCCGACCCGCTGAAGACTCCCGAGCATATCGCGCCGGTTTGGTACTTCACGCCCTTCTACGCGATGCTGCGCGCCGTGCCACCCATCGGCGGCTCGCAGTTCCCCGGTGTTTTGGTGATGTTTGGTGCGATCGCCATCCTCTTCTTTATGCCCTGGCTCGATCGCAGCCCTGTGCGTTCGATCCGCTACAAGGGGATGGTCTCTAAGGTCTTCCTTGGCGCCTTCGCTGTGTCCTTCGTCGTGTTGGCCTACCTCGGCCTGCAGCCGGCGAGCGATCTGTACACGTTGCTGGCGCAGATCTTCACCGGGGTGTACTTCGCTTTCTTCCTCCTGATGCCGATCTACACCAAGCTCGAGAAGACCAAGCCCGTGCCGGAGAGGGTGACCACATGAAGAAGCTATTTATCGTTGGCATGCTATTGCTGCTGCCACTCACTGCCGATGCCTCCGGCGGCCACGGGCCAGCACTGCAGAGTGCGAATGTGAACCTCAAGGACAAGGCGTCCCTGCAGCGGGGGGCCAAGTACTACGCCAACTATTGCCAAGGTTGTCATTCGGTCCAGTACATGCGATACAGCCGAATGGCTGCCGATCTTGGCATTCCAGAGGATGAGCTTACCGCCAACCTCATTTTCGGCGACGCCACGCCTGCCGACATGATGACGAATGCGCTCAGGCCGGCGGACGGCGAAAAGTGGTTCGGGACCCAAATCCCCGACCTGACCCTGGTAACACGGTGGCGCAGTCCTGATTGGGTGTATACGTACCTAAAATCGTACTACGAAGATGACTCCCGCCCCTATGGGGTCAACAACCTCGTGTTTCCGAAGGTCGGTATGCCACACGCCTTGATCAATCTACAAGGCGTTCAGAAGCCAGTCTACGCAGATCATCATGGCGAGGGAGCCGATGAGTCGCACGTTATCGGTGTGCAGCTCGTCGAGCCTGGCATGCTAACGGCCGATGAATACGACACCATGGTGCGCGATCTGACCAACTTCCTCACCTATGTCGGCGAGCCCTATAAGCTCGAGCGGAGAAGCCTCGGTCTGTACGTGCTCTTGTTCCTGGGCCTCATGTTCCTCTTAGCCTACTATCTGAAGAAGGAATTCTGGAAGGACGTGCACTGATCCCGCGGCAGGGGGCGTCATTGGGCCCTTCGGGAGGCCCCGATGACGCCGCTTCGACCGCACTAGTCGCGTCAACGGCTCGACGCCCGCAGTCCCCGGCAGCTTCGCCGGAGACTGCGGGCGTCGTCGTGTCTTTCCCGGTCGACGGCTGGCAAGGGGTCAAGAGCGTGCGCGAAAATCGCGATCTGCGATTCGGTGTATGCTTAACCACCTGGACGTCGACACATGCCGCCGTGCCAGCGCGATGCGGCGCCAAGCCGCGGTAGGACACACGCCACTTGGTTCGCCGGCTCCCAGTGGCCCCGAGCCATGTGCCATGCCGGCGGTTGCCGAGAGTTGAGGTGTGATGACGCTCTTCTCCGATCCAAAGTGCCCGTATTGCCACCGTGTGCGGATGGTTCTGGCAGAGAAGAAGATCAACATCGACGTTGTTGATGTGGATGCCGATGACCTGCCCGCGCCGGTGCTCGATGCCAACCCCTACGGAACCGTGCCCACCTTGGTGGACAAGGAACTCTCGCTCTACGAGTCCCAGATCATCATGGAGTATCTGGACGAGCGGTTTCCGCATCCGCCTCTGCTGCCCGTTGACCCGGTCGGACGGGCAAACGCGCGACTTTTCATGTACCGCGTTGACCAGGACTGGTACTCGCTCATGGGTCGGATCTACCACGGCGACGCGGGAACGGCGGCAGCCGCGCGCGAGGAGCTGCGGGATAGCCTGACAGCGTCGGCGCCCATCTTCGGCGCCCACCCGTTTTTTATGAGTGAGGAATTCTCCCTCGTCGACTGCTACGTCGCACCGCTGCTGTGGCGGCTACCGGCCCTTGGCGTAGACCTGCCTCCGTCTGCGGTTTCCGTCACCGAGTACAGCACCCGAATCTTCGAGTGGCCCTCGTTCCGGCGCAGCCTATCGGAGGCAGAGCGCGAGATGGTCGCTGACTCGGCCTAATCCCTAGTCGGTTCCGCCCGATGTGTCCCCCTCGCTCGCCATCACCGTTGTTCCGGTGACCGCCATGACCTCAAACCGCCCATACCTTATTCGAGCCATCTACGATTGGATCATCGACAATGGCATGACGCCGCACTTGATGGTGGACGTCGAGCACCCGACCGCCATCGTGCCGACGGAGTTTGCGGACGATGGACGTATCGTCTTGAACGTGGCGCCGCAGGCGGTGCATGGCTTCAACATCGGCAATGACATGATTCGCTTTTCAGCGCGATTCGGTGGCCAACCCTTCGCCGTTGAGTTGGCGCCGCAGGCCGTGCTCGGCCTGTTCGCCCGTGAGAACGGGCAGGGCATGCTGTTCCCGGATGAGGAGCCGGCAGAAGATGCGACCACCGATGCCCAGTCAGGCGACAACGAAGCGGGCGGGACAGAGGCCGCGAAGACCCCCAAGAAATCCCCACGGCCCAACCTCCGGGTCATCAAGTAGCAGCCGCGTGACACATCGGCCGACACAGGCGCTCGTGGCGAGCGCGCCGGTCTGACGTCGGCGGGTGCGGGCCCTCGTGTTGCGGCGGGCATGGCTCAACACGGCGGCGGTCTCCATCGCCGCTCACGGCTCGAACCGTCCGTTGGCGTTGCCGTCGGGTGCGGCTCCGTCCGAGTCGACGTCGGTCACCGGGTCCTCGGTGTCGAGCCATAGCGTCTCCAGCCGGAGCCCTAGCAGCACCACCTGCCCGTTGCGCCGTGCGACGCCGTCGGTGCTGAACTCGAACCGGTAGCGCCGGCGCAGCAGGAGGCCTTGCCGCGTCCAGCGCAGCGCGAGGCCACGCAGGGCTACGGCTTGGTCGAGGAACTGCACCCCAGCGCGTTCACAGGCGCGTCGGGCATGGACCAACGCGAGCTCGCGGGCGCGCAGCGTGGTTAGCCACAGCCAACCGGCGAGCAGCACCATGAAGAGGGCGGTTAAGCTATCGATGGTGAGGTTCATCGCTGGGCGGGCCGGTGGCGGGTTGGGTAATGGAGTGCGCCGCGAGCGCGGCAGGGCAGGATATCGCGAGCACAGCGGGTTCCGCTGTTGCTGCAGCGCAGGGCTTAGGACACGCCCGGCTCGTCTCCGGCGGTGGGCGCTGCCAGTGGCAGATCCCCGTCGGAACGCGCTGCCATCAACGCGCGAGCCTCCCCTGCCGGACCCAGCATCACCGCAATGGGATAGGTCTGACGGTTGGCACCGAAGGCGATCTTCAGCGCCATGGTCAATGGAACCGACAGGAACATGCCAACCGAGCCAAGTACATAGCCCCAGAACACCAAGGACATGAAGACCACCAGGGTCGACAACCCGAGTCCGCGGCCCATGACGCGGGGCTCCACGAAATTGCCGATGCTGACGTTCACCACCATGAACCCCAGTGCAGCGAGGATGGCTTCCTGCAATCCCAGCTGGACCAGCGCCAACAACACCGCCGGGACCGCCGCGATGATGGAGCCGATGGTGGGCACGAAGTTCAGCAGAAACGCGAGCATGCCCCACATGGCCGCGAAGTCCACACCCAGGAATCGAAGCCAGATCCAGATCACCAAGCCGGTGACCAGGCTGGTGAGCGCCTTGATGAACATATAGCGATTGATGGTGTGCATCACCTCGCGCATGTGGCCGAGTGACACCTCCGGATCGCGCATCGCTGCGCGCAGCTTACTGGGCAGGCTGTTGGCCTCGAACAGGATGAAGATGACCGTCACCAGGATCATGAAGGCGTTGGTGAGCACCCCCCCGAGCCCCTTGATGAGCTCCCCGGCAATGCCGAGGGTGCGGGCCGGGTCCACCAGGGAGTTCATCGCCTGCCGCGATACTTGAAAGCCTAGGGTGTCGAGCCAAGCCACCAGATCGCCAGACAGGGCCTTCAGGCGCTCCTGGTAATCCGGCAGGTTGGCGTTGAAGGCGTTGAGAGAGTTCGTGAATAGACCGACGATAGCCCCCCCGATGCCTATCAGCAGGGCCGTCACCATCAGCATGGCTGCCCAGGTGGGCAGGCCATGTCGGCGCAGGTACTGAAACGGCGGCACCACCAGCACGGCGATGAACACCGCCAGCAGGAAGGGGGTCACCAGATTGGCTGCCGCCTTGAGGCCGGCCACCACCACCACGAAGGCACCCGCCACGAGCAGGAACCGCGCCGCTGGGGTGAAACCGAATTGCTGCGCGCCTTCGTGCATCACTTCGCCTCAAAAGGTCGGCAGGCCGCTGTGCAGCAACCATTGCTGTCGAGGTTCATCCCAGCGCCAGTCTTGGCGGTCTAGGATGCGCTTCACACGCTGCTCGTCCGCCAGCACATAGTCGATCTGCACCAACTGGAAAGCCGTGCCCTCGGGGGAGATGGCGGCGGGGCGCACCACCTCGATGCCGCTAATGCGCACGTTCTCCAGCGGTTCCAGGTCCACCTGCGCCTGGGCGCTGGGATGCAGCAACTCGGCTGCCGTCTGCCAGTAGCCCCAGCGCAGGGCCTCGCGATACCTGTGCGTGCTGTTCTCCAGGGCGCTGACTTGGCGATTGCGCTCCATGGTGGCGCAGCCCGGCAGGAGGCAAAACGCGGCGAGTAGCAACACCAGGGCGAGCAGCAGCGGTGCAGCGCACGTTGGCGGGGAGCGGTAGGGGCTCAGCATGGGCGGCCATAGTGGCGCAGTAGCGCAGGGTTGAGGGGCGGTTTCCAAAGCAGCGATACGCGGGGGCATGCGTCCAAAGGCATGATATACCCGTCACACATGGGTTTTCGGCCGCGATGCACGCCGCTCGCACCCGATCGCAGCGTGACGCCTCCTCGCCATAGTGCCGACTATGACGCGTCGTCGTGCCTTGCGCTCGGGCACGAGCGCCGCACCTCGCTTGCCCGAAAACCCATGCGCGACGGGTATAAACCCCGTCCAGGCGGTGGCCAATGCCAGCAATTCCCGCCCGATCAAGAATCCTTGTCGAAACAATGCGTTGCGAAAGAGCTAAAAAAAGTTCTTCGTAAACTTATCACGAATAATCAGTATACTGCCGCGCAAACCTAAAGCTGCGAGGTAGGTATCGATGAGCGCGCCGCTCTGTCGCAAGGATCTCAGCGCTGAGGGACTGCTGCGCACTGCGCGGCGGATGTTCTCGGCCATCCCGGACGCGCCCGGGCACGACATCGCACTGGTGCACCACTTGATGTCGGGCCTGGCCCTGTTCGGGTTGAAGTACCCCTCGCTGCTGCAGTTCGAGCGCGACCACCGCGAGGAGGCGACCATCCGGGCGAACCTGCGTGCGCTCTACGGGGTCGAGCAGGTGCCGAGCGACACGCGCTTGCGCGAGCGCCTCGACGCGCTCGACCCACGCGCCCTGCTGCCTTTGTACAAGGCGCTGTTTGCGCAGTTGCAACGCGGCAAGGGGCTGGAGGGGTTCGACTATCTCGATGGGCACTACCTGCTCTCGCTCGACGGCACCGGCTACTTCTCCTCGAAGACGATCCACTGCGCGCAGTGTGCCGAGAAGCATCACCGCGACGGCAGCACGACCTACTACCACCAGATGCTCGGTGCGGTGCTGGTGCATCCTGAGCACAAAGAGGTCTTTCCGCTCGCCCCCGAGCCGATCCTCAAGCCCGACGGGTCGAAGAAGAACGATTGCGAGCGCAACGCCGCCAAGCGGCTGTTGAGCGATGTGCGCTGCGCGCACCCGCATCTGAAGCTGATCGTCGTCGAAGATGCGCTCGCCTCCAACGCGCCGCACATCCGCCATCTGCAAGCGCTGGATTTCAGGTTCATCCTCGGCGCAAAGCAACGCGACCACACGCTGCTGTTCGACTGGGTGGACCAGAGCGAGCGAACCATCGAGACGACCCGCCTCGACACCGACGGGACGCGTCGGCGCTTTCGCTACCTCAACGGCGCGCCGCGCAACGACGCCAACGTCGAGCTGGAGGTGAACTTCCTCGAGCTCTGGGAGCACGCCCCGGACGGCACCGTCACCCACTTCGCCTGGGTGACGGACATCCCGATCCACGACGACAATCTCATGACCTTGATGCGAGGTGCCCGCGCCCGCTGGAAGATCGAGAACGAGACCTTCAATACCCTCAAGAACCAGGGCTACCACTTCGAGCACACCTTCGGTCACGGCAACCAGCACCTCGCCACCGTGCTGATGCACTTGATGATGCTGGCCTTCCTGATCGACCAGATCCAGCAGCGCTGCTGCCGACTGTTCCAGGCCGCCTGGACGGCGGCAGGCAGCAAAGCGCGTCTGTGGCGCAAGCTACGCAGCCGCTTCGAGCTGTGCCGGATTCCGGACTGGGAGACGCTGTATCGTTCCATCATCACGCCGCCGCAACTGTCCTTGGTCCACGACACCTCATAACCGCCGGTCGTGACCGAACGTGCTCGATGTGTCTCTTGAGGGGAACCCTACAGCCCAGCGTGACCACGGCGCCGAACAGCGGCGAGGATCAAGCTGTGCCTGTCGACTCTGCACCGCCGCCCGCGGCGGTCTCCGTCGATCCCGAGCGTACACAGCGGGAATCGCTGGGCCAATGCCAGCTTCCGGGCCTCGCGCTTCGTGGCTGGGCTATCATGACGGGTTTGGTCCAACCAAGAGCGCCGTCGCCGTGCCCAGCCTCCAGGATGATCCAGATCAGCCTCTAGACCAGGCGTCAGACCAGCCCCTGCCACCCCAGGAACCCGCCAGAACCCTCCGCCTGAACGGCGCGGAGGTCCACCTGCTTGGCACTGCGCATGTCTCTCGGGCCAGCGTCGCGCAGGTGCGCGCGCTGCTCGCCGACGACGCTGCAGCGCAGCCAGCCTTCGACGCCGTTGCCGTGGAGCTCTGTCCGAGCCGCTTCGAGTCCCTGACGGACCCTGATCGGCTCAACCGCATGGACCTCTTTGCCGTTGTTCGTGAGCAGCGTGTCTATGTGGTTGCGGCGAGTCTGGCGCTCGCTGCCTATCAACAGCGATTGGCGGATCAATTCGGTATCGAGCCCGGCGCCGAGCAACGCGCTGCGATTCAGATTGCCCACGAGCGGGGTCTGCCGGTCCTGTTGGTGGACCGTGACATTGGCGTCACCCTGCGTCGGGCCGCGGCAAATCTGGGCTGGTGGAAGCGCATCAACCTGTTCACTGGGCTGTTGGCAGGCATGCTCTCGCGGGACTCCGTGAGCGAAGAGGAGATCGAGCGCCTGAAGCAGGGGGACGTGCTCGAGACCACCTTCGCGGAGTTTGCCGAGGACCGCGCGGACCTGTTCGAGCCCCTCATCGCCGAACGTGACCGCTACATGGCGGCGCGGATGCGTCAGGAGCTCGCCGCCGGCGGGCACCGACGACTGCTGGCCGTGCTCGGCGCGGGCCATCTCGCCGGCGTGGCTGAGCAGCTCACTGCGGCGCCGGCGCTGGCGTCCGATCCAACCGAGACCGTTGCAGCATTGGATCGGGTGCCACAGCCGTCCCGCCTCTGGCGGGTCTTCCCCTGGGTGGTGGTGATGGCGGTCCTTGGCGTCTTCGCCTACGGTTTCACGCGCAGTCCGGAGCTTGGCTGGAACCTGGTCTGGGACTGGGTGCTCATCAACGGCGGCCTCTCGGCCCTTGGCGCCGCCATCGCCGCCGCGCATCCCCTCACAGTGTTAGTGGCCTTTGTGGCCGCGCCACTCACGTCACTCAACCCGACCATCGGCGCCGGCATGGTCACGGGTGCCGCGGAAATCATGCTGCGCCGGCCGAGCGTCGGCGACTTCGGTGCCTTGCGCGATGACGTCACCACGCTGCGCGGCTGGTGGCGCAACCGCGTCTCTCGCGTCCTGTTGGTGTTCATCCTGGCGAGCCTTGGCTCCGCCATCGGCACCTACATTGCCGGCTTTCGCATTGTCGGGCGGTTGGTGGGCGCCGCATAAGCGCCGTTTCGGGCTCCCCGCCAGACGCGATACCGGGCGCGAAGGCCTTGTGGACCCTCGCTGCCGCGGAAATCCCCTGCGCGACGCGCTGGGCTGTGACAAGGCGACGACGGCGCTTGCGGGTATACTGTCGGATCGAGTTAAGGCGGCTCGCGTCGCCGCGCATCGGCCCACTGGCCTGCCGCGACGCAACCCAAGTCAACGGCCGCAGCGGCCCCTGAGGAGTCCCCATGGACATCGCCCAGGCAAACGAGGAGTTCGGTATCGCCGGCGCCCTGAGCATCTGTGACGGCAAAGGCGGCTTCCCGATCATCTGCATCGATAACGAGCATGCGCGCGCGGACATCTCCCCCTACGCGGGGCAGGTGTTGTCCTACCGCCCCGAGCGAGAAGAGCAGGATCTGCTCTTCGTGAGCGCGCACGCCCATTTCCAGCCCGGCAAGGCCATCAAGGGTGGCATCCCGGTGTGCTGGCCGTGGTTCGGGCCAGATCCACAGGCCAAGGGTCGGCCCGACCACGGCTTCGTACGGGCACGCCATTGGCGGCTGCTCGCCACCGAGGCCATGGTGGACGGCGCAACGCGCCTGCGGCTCGGCTGCCGCGACGATGAGGCCACGCGTGCGCTGTGGCCGCATGCCTTTGCGCTGGAGCTCGAAGTGACCGTGGGAGAGACGCTGAGCGTCGCACTCGTCACGCGTAACCTGGGGGATGCGCCGGTCACCATCACGCAGGGGCTGCACACCTACTTCAAGGTGGGGGATGTGCGCCGGACTCAGGTGCTGGGGCTCGCCGGCCATGAGTACATCGACAAAGTGGCGCCGGCCGCCCCGGCCGAATCTGCCGTCGAGCCTATCGATGTCCACATCATGCAATCCGGCCCCATCAACTTCGACGGCCCGGTGAATCGCATCTACCTGGACACCAGCGATCGCCTGATCGTGGACGACCCCTCCCTCGGCCGGCAGATCCAGATCGATCGTGAGGGCAGCCGCTCCGCGGTCGTCTGGAACCCATGGATTGCCCAGTCGCAACAGATGGGCGATTTCGGCGACGATGAGTACCTCGGTATGGTGTGTGTCGAGACCACCAACGCGGCCAACGATGCCGTGACCATCCCGGCCGGGGCGAGCCATCGTATTGCCAGCCGTTACGGCATCGTGCATGACTGAGGCCCACACGGCCGTCACCGGCGCCGGTGCTTCAGACGCCGATGGTGTGGCGGAGCGCCATTGGCGGCAGTGGTTGGAGTGGGCCGCCGAGCAGGGTCTGGCCGTACCCACGGATGCAGTGTTTCAACGGGCCCAGCAACGGGTCTGGGCCGCCAGCGAATTCGCTGCACTTACCGCGGCCCGCAATCCGGAGACCCTGGCCCGGCTAATCAGCGCTGATGCCCTCGCGCAGGCGCCTGCTGAGGGCGAGTTGGACCGCCTGCTCGCCGATGCCCTCAAGCATCTCTCCGCGGACCTACCCGAGGAGGCGGAGCTGGGGCGGGCGCTGCGCCGCTTTCGCCGCACTCAGATGCTGCGCATCGTATGGCGGGATCTCGCCGGCTGGGCGGAGCTGGACGAGACGCTGGAGAGCCTATCGGCTCTGGCAGATGCTTGCGTGCAGCGCGCCCTCGATCTGCTGACGGCCTGGACCGAGGCGGAGCTGGGCGTGCCTGAGGATGCTAAGGGCCGCCGTCAACGCCTGCTGGTGCTCGGCATGGGCAAGCTCGGTGCGCGCGAGCTCAACATGAGCTCAGACATCGATCTGATCCTCGCTTTTCCACACACCGGCGAGACCCGCGGCGGTCCGCGCAGCCTCACCAATGAACAGTTCTTCACCCGACTCGGCCAGCGCCTGGTGCAGGCATTGGACCAGGTGACCGTGGACGGTTTCGTCTTTCGCGTCGACACTCGGCTGCGGCCCTTCGGCAGCGCCGGGCCGCTCGCGATGAGCTTCGACGCCATGGAAGGCTACTACTACACCCAGGCCCGCGAGTGGGAGCGTTACGCCATGACCAAGGCGCGGGTGGTGGCAGGGCCGCAGGGGCCGGCGAACGAGCTCATGGCGCAACTGCGGCCGTTCGTCTATCGGCGCTATCTAGACTTCGGTGCCATCGAGTCGCTGCGCTCGCTCAAGGTAATGATCGCCCGAGAGCTCAAGCGCAAGGGCATGGAGCACAACATCAAGCTCGGCCCCGGGGGCATCCGTGAGATCGAGTTCATTGGGCAGTCCTTCCAGCTGATTCGGGGCGGGCGCGACCCCGACCTGCGCGTCCGCGCCATTCAGCCGGTGCTGACACTGCTCGGTGAGAAGGGCTTGCTCAGTGGCAGCGACGTGTCGGTGCTCACCGCCGCCTATCGCTTCCTGCGGCTCACCGAGAATCGCATCCAGGCCTGGCAAGATCGCCAGACCCATGTGCTGCCGGACAAGCCTGAGGGCCAGCTCAGGCTAGCCCGCAGCATGGGCTTCGACGACTGGGCAAGCTTCGCGGCGGCGCTCGACGCACACCGCGGCGGGGTGCAGCGCTGCTTCGAGGCCATCTTCGCCGAGCCCGGGGCCGGCGAGCATGCGCTCGCAGCCCTCTGGAGTGGGCGCCCGCAGCCAGCGGAGGCGCAGACGTTGCTGGAGGCGCACGGCTTCCGCGAACCGGCAGAGGCGACGGCCACCCTCGCGCGCTTCCGAGATAACGCCGAGCGCCGCGGCCTTAGCGCCCGCGCCGGGGAGCAGTTGGACTATGTGGTGCCCGCGCTGCTGGCGGCGGTGGTCGAGAGCGAAGATCCGGACCTGGCCCTGCCCCGGGTCCTGACGGTGCTCGAGTCCGTACTCGGACGTACGGCCTACCTGGCATTGCTCTCCGAGCACCAAGACGTGCTGCGCCAGCTCGTACTGCTGAGTGGTAAGAGCCCTTGGTTTGCCGAGCGCACGGCGCGCCAGCCGTTACTGTTGGATGAGCTCCTGGATCCGCGTCGGCTCTATGAGCCACTGCGACGCGCGGATCTGGAGGAGGAGCTGGACGCCTTGCTCGGCTCGGTTGCCGAGGACGACCTGGAGCAGCGCATGGAGCGTCTGCGCCAATTCGTGCAAGGCAGCAAGCTGCGCACCGCGGCCGCAGACATCACCGGCACGATTCCCCTGATGGTGGTGAGCGACTACCTGACCGAGATCGCCGAGGTGGCCACGGAGCGCAGCCTCGCCATCGCCTACTGTGACTTGATCAAGCGCCATGGACTGCCCCCCGACACGGAGTTGACCCAGCCCGGCATGCTCGTGGTTGGCTACGGCAAGCTCGGCGGGATCGAGCTCGGCTATAACTCGGATCTGGACCTGGTGTTCTTGTACGACGAGGCGCTGTCGCAGCTGAGCACCGAGCCCACGGCGGATGACCAACGCGCCGTCACCGGCTCCCAGTTCTACGTCCGCTTGGCGCAGCGGTTGATCCACATCATGACCACGCCGACCTACTCCGGTGTGCTGTATGAGATCGATACCCGGCTGCGCCCGGATGGGGATAAGGGCATGATCGCCCGCACCATGGCCTCGTTTGCGGGTTACCAGCGCGAGGAAGCCTGGACCTGGGAGCACCAGGCCCTGGTGCGGGCACGTCCGGTGGCCGGTGACGCCAGGCTGGCGCAGCGCTTTTGGGAGATTCGAGGCGAGATCTTGAAGCAGCCGCGGGAGCCGGAAAAGCTCCGTATCCAAGTACGCGACATGCGTGCAAAGATGCGCGCCAAGTTGGATAAGAGTGGCGCCACTGGCCCACATGGAGAGCGCCGCTTCGACCTTAAGCAGGGCGCTGGTGGTATTGCGGACCTCGAGTTCATGGTTCAATACGCGGTGCTACGGTGGGCCGCCGAGCATCCCGAGCTCACGGTCTGGACCGACAACGTGCGGCTACTGGAAACCCTGGACCGGCTCGCACTGCTGCCGGGCCATGCGGCGCAGGAACTCACCGATGCGTACAAGGCACTGCGTGGCGCCTATCATCGCAACGCCCTGCAGGATACGCCGGGGCTCGTCGCGGATACCGATCTGGCGGCTGAACGAGCGTCTGTTGAGCGATTGTGGCAGCAGCTGATGGAGGTGGCTGTGAGCTAGTGACAGTTCAGAAATACCCTGAACATGACCGTAGAAGAAACCAAACTACGAAAAGCGCGAAATACGCGAAAGTAACCGGGATCTCGCTTTCATCTCCTCATCGTTCGCACTAGACGGTCGGTACTTGTTCGCACTCGATGGCTTGACCGCGCCAGAGCTTTGCAGCTGCGTCAAGTACTCGGCGCCGCGTGCTGTGCCAGGCGCGGCGCCCATCTGTAGTCCATCCGGCCCCTGGCCCTCCGGCCTTCGGCCCTTCTTCCGCAGGAGAATCAACAATGACCATGGCCGACCGCGACGGCGTGATCTGGCACGACGGCGAGCTCGTGGACTGGCGCGAGGCCAAGACCCACGTGCTGACGCACACGTTGCACTATGGCATGGGGGTCTTCGAGGGCGTGCGCGCCTACGCCACTGAGCGCGGACCGGCCATCTTCAGGCTCCAAGACCACACGAAGCGGCTGTTCAATTCCGCTCACATTCTGGGCATGCGCGTGCCCTATGACGCCCAAATACTGATTGAGGCCCAGCGCGCCGCTGTCCGCGAGAATAACCTCGAGTCCGCCTACATCCGGCCCATGTTCTATTACGGCGCGGAGGGTATGGGTCTGCGCGCGGACAATCTACAGGTGCACTGCATCGTGGCCGCCTGGCACTGGGGCAGCTATCTGGGTGAAGAGAACATCAAGCATGGCATCCGCATCAAAGTGTCGTCCTTCACCCGCCACCATGTGAACATCACCATGTGCCGGGCCAAGGCCAACGGCAACTACATGAACTCCATGATGGCCCTGCAGGAGGCCATCCGCGACGGCTACGATGAGGCCCTACTGCTGGATGCCGAGGGTTACGTCATGGAGGGCAGCGGTGAGAATGTCTTCATCGTTCGCGACGGCGCCATCTACACGCCCGATCTCACCTCGGCGCTCGACGGCATTACCCGCAAGACGGTCATGGCGCTGGCGGCAGAGATGGGCCTCGACGTCATCGAAAAGCGCATCACCCGCGATGAGGTCTACATCGCCGACGAGGCCTTCTTCACCGGCACCGCCGCCGAGGTGACCCCCATCCGCGAGGTGGATGGTCGTGCCATTGGCAACGGCACCCGCGGCCCCGTCACCGAGCGGCTCCAGGCCAAGTATTTTGATGTCGTGTACGGGCGCAGCCCAGAGCACCTGCACTGGCTGACGCTGGCCTGACGTTCGCTGGGCCTGGCCGGTCGGACACGTTGGCGTTGCCACCGGTAGCCACCCAAGCCTGAGCCACGGATCGCCCGGCAACACGATCACTGCTGTACACCCGCACGGAGCCCCATCCATGCTGAAATCGCGACGCGATCGGCCATCCGAGCCCCCGAGCCCGCCACCCGCGGCGGAGCCGCCGGTGCGCACGATCACCCGCAAGGACCTGCCCCTGTCCTGCCCCATGCCAGACGCCGAGGTCTGGAACATGCATCCGCGGGTTTACCTGCCCATTGAGGATGAGCCGGACCACCAGGCGACTTGTCCCTACTGCGGGGCGAAGTACAAGCTCGCAGAGGGGACTGAGGGCTAGGGGCTAGGTCCATTGGCAAGGGCCGAGGGCCAAGGCGTGGACGCCCATCCCCGGCGTTAGCGGCTGCGCCTCCGCCCTTGGCCCTTGGCCCTTTGCCCTAGGCACACGGCGTGGCCTGGAAAACTTGTCGCATCAGCACGCATCTAAGGCGGTCCCAGTACTCTAGCGTTGCCACCCGCGACCTGCGGCCCCAAGCCCCAAGCCCCAAGCCCGTTTGCGAGTACCCCATCGGATGAGCACAGCATCGAGCGATTTCCTGACGCTGGATCTGGCCGATCCGTTGCTCAGGGGCCTGGCCAAGGCCGGCTTCGAGACGCCGACGCCGGTGCAGGCCGCCGTGATCCCGGCGGCGCTGGCTGGTCAGGACCTGATGGCGGCAGCGGCCACCGGCTCCGGTAAGACGGCCGCCTTTCTACTGCCCATCATGCAGCGGCTGCTGGACGAGCCGGCGCCGCGGGCAGGCACCCTGGCGCTGGTGCTGGTACCGACGCGGGAGCTGGCGGCGCAAGTGTTATCCCACTTTCAGTCCCTCGGCAGCTATACGCGGCTCGCGGCTGCCGTCGTCGTCGGTGGTGAGCCACGCAACCAACAGGTCAACGCGCTGCGCCGCAATCCGGCCATCTTGGTTGCTACGCCCGGTCGACTGCTGGAGCACCTGGAAACGGGTACGGCTGACCTGGCCGATCTACGGTTTTTGGTGCTCGATGAGGCCGATCGGATGCTCGACCTGGGCCTGGTGGAGTCTGTGGTCGGCATCCTGCAGCACACCCCCGCTGTGCGGCAGTCCATGCTCTTCTCGGCGACCCTGCATCGGCGCGGGGTGGCCGAGATGGCCGCGCACCTGCTGCGGGAACCGGTCACTATCACGCTGGATCATCACCGCAGCGCCCACCCGGACATCGAGCACCGGTTCATTCTGAGCGACGACCCCGCCCATAAGGCCAAACTGCTGCATCGGCTGTTGGCGGAGTCACCGTGGGACCGGGCACTCGTGTTCACCAACACCCGTGCCGGCGCCGAGCAGGCGGCAGTGCGGCTGGCGAACATGGATATCCGCTGCGCGGTGCTGCACGGGGAGCTGGACCAGCGTGAGCGCAAACGGGTCATGGGGCTCTTCAGGGACGGCAGCGTGCCGGTGCTGGTGGCGAGCGACGTGGCCGCCCGCGGGCTCGATGTACCCGGCGTGGAGCTTGTGGTGAACCTCGACGTTCCGCGCAGCGGTGATGACTACCTGCACCGCACCGGTCGCACCGGTCGTGCGGGCCAACGCGGGCTCGCGGTGAGCCTGGTCGGCGCGCCGGAGTGGAATCGCATGGAAGGCATCGAGCGCTACCTGCGCTTGGCGCTGGAGCCAATGGTGCTCGCAGGCCTCGAGGCCAGGTTCAAGGGCGCACCGAAGCGGCGCAAGCCGACGAAAAAGGCCGGCACTAAAGCAGCGCATAAGGGCGCAGCCAGCGGCGACGCCCGCGCCAACATCAAGTCGAAGCAGCGCCTGCGAGATCGCAAGAACATCGGCAAGCGGCGCAAGCCGTCCGCACAGGCACCGGGCGTCGAGGTCGGCTTCGCACCGCCCAAGCGACGCACCTAATGAGAGCCGGCGAATGCCTCGCCGCGGATGATACACACATGCGCTGAGGAGACCGCCCCATGCCACCGAGCCGCGATACGGACGCCGATTGGTCCGCGAAGCTCCTGGATCAGTTGAGCGCGCCGCTGCGCCTGGCCCTTGAGGCGCGAGCACCTTGGGAGCTTGGCGCCCACGTTGCCGCACAGCCGCTGCTGACCCTAGCCCCGAAGGGCGATGGCCACCCCGTTTTGGTTCTGCCGTTGATGTTCGGGAGCGATCTGAACACCCTGCCGCTGCGGACCTTCCTCGCCGGCCGTGGCTACGCGGTGTCGGCCTGGGGTCAGGGTGTCAATCTCGGCCCGCGAGCCGGTGTGTTCGACGCCTGCCGGGGGCGACTGCGTCAGTTGTCGCACCGCCACGGCCACCCCGTGAGCGTCGTCGGCTGGAGCTTGGGCGGGCTCTACGCGCGGGCTTTGGCGCTTGCGGCGCCGGACGAGGTCCGACAGGTGATCTGCCTTGGCACACCCTTCGCCGGCGCGTCGCGGGCGGCGGATCTCTGGCGCACCTATGAGCGCATCACCGGCCATGCCATGGGCCTGCCGCCCGAGCTCGATGGCCTGCACGGACCGCTGCCGGTGCCTGCCACCAGCATTTACAGCCGTAGCGAAGGTATCGTTCCCTGGACGCAGAGTGTGGAGCCCGCCGCACCGCGGGCCGAGAGCATCGCAGTGGAATCGAGCCATCTGGGTCTCGGCGTGCATCCGCTCACCCTCTACGCGGTCGCCGATCGGCTTGCCCAACCGGCAGGCACCTGGCAACCGTTTCGCCGCGACGGCGTGCTCCGCTGGCTCTATCCGGAGCCATCGCACACCTGAAGCCCGGCCGAGCGGGGCACTGGCAGCGGTTGGCCTGAGTAGTCCCGGTGGTTCGAGTAGCCTGATGATGTCAAGCGGCGGCGGTGCGCCGCCCCGCGTCAGCGAGCCTGTCCCTGTGGGCCGCCCTGTGGGCCTGACAGCAGAATGTCGACACGCCGGTTGCGGCGGCGGCCCTCTGGGCTCGCGTTATCCGCAATGGGCTCGGCGGGGCCCACACCCTCGATCTCCAGCCGCTCGGCCGGAACGCCCAGCCCGATGAGGGCGTCCCGGACCGCCGCGGCCCGGGCCCGCGACAGGGCTAGGTTGGCTGCGGCGGCGCCGGTGGCGTCGGTGTGCCCCCGCAGCAGCGCCGACTGATCCGGATGCCGTTGGAGTAACGCCGCGACCTCCTCCAGCGCAGGCTCGGCGGAGGCCGGCAGCGCCCTGCGGCCGGGGGCGAAGGCGACGCTGGATTCATCGAGGCGGATCAGTAGCCCCTGTGCCGTCACGCGCGCGTCGAGCCGTGCAGAGTCCGCTGCAAGACTGCCACTGGGTTGGGCCGAGTCCACCGCCTGGGCGGCCTCGGCCGTGACGGTTTCCGCAGTGGCGCGGGCGGTGTCGATCTCATCGACGAGGGGCTGACTCTCCACCGTGTCGCCGGTCAAGCCGGCCGGGTGCGCTGACAGCGCGTCCAGCCGCTCGGTTGCGGCCGCAAGCTGCGTCTGCAGGACCGCGACTTCCGCGCGGAGGGTGGCGACTTCAACGGCGCTGGTAGGTCCACCCGGCTGGGTGTCCGCGGTCAGTGCGTCTGCCGCTGCGCCTCGCGGCGGGCCCTCCGCCTGGGTTGAGCTTGGCAGAGAAGGTTGCTGTGGCAGCGGCAGGTCGGTGCCGCCAAGGCGCAGGCCGTAAAGCAGGAGGAGGCCACTGGCGAAGAGCGCGGCCAATGCGCCCAGCACGAGCAAGATGATGCGTGAGTCCTGCTTGGGTGCCGTCGGGCCCGGGCTCGGGCTCGGGGCGGTGGGTACTGCTGGCTGGGGACCCATGGCTAATCAGTCTCCTTGCGCTTTCGTGGGTGCCGGGGGCTCATTCCGGCAGGCAGATGCCGCGCACACGCATCGCGCGAGCGGTCTGCACCAGGAGGATTACGACAATGCCGGAGAGCATGGTCAGTAGGCCGAAACCGAGGTAGAGAAAGCCCACCAGCCCCGTCAGCTCCGCCATCAACATGCTTGCGACGGCGATGGCTGCGAGCGGGAAGGAGTACGCCCACCAGGAGAGATAGAACTGGATGCGGAGGAAGCGGGTGGCCTGTGTGGTCAGCAGCAGGGTGAAGAATAACGCCGAGAAATAGAGGATCTTGCCGAAAACATCCAAGCCGCCGGTGAGCTGCACATAGGCGATGAAGCCCACCGCCGGCGGCGCAACCAATATGAACAGCGTTGGCATGAGCTTTTCTGGGAGCGGCTGATGGAAGAGCACCCGATAGAAGATGATGGTGAGTAGCACCGGCCACAGTAGGATGCCGATGCTGAAAAAGAACCAAGACAGCTGCTCAAAGCCGAGGGGCACACCCGCCACCGGCACCAGCACGTTTCCGACGGCTGGGATGAACCATGCCGGGTTCATGTGATGCACCTGAAAGTGCTCATGGTGCATCCAGGCGTTCACCACGAAGAGCGTGAAACCAAGCTGTAACGCAGTGCCGGTCATCCAGAACCAGCGGCTCACGTCCGGCGCCGAGTGTAGATAGACGATGGCCAGCAGGACCAGGCTGATGGCCATGGTGGGCATGAAATTGATGCGCACCGGATGGTGCAGCTCGGCGCGCACCGCGGCCGGATGGCGCACTGCTTTGGCGATGTACACCAGCGCGATCACGACAAACAGCACCGTCACGGCGACCATCAGCCAGGGCACGAAGAGGAACTGGCGGCCCACCACCGCCTGCGCCTTCTCCCAACCAATGGTCAGCCCGGCCAGGCCCATGACCATGGCGAAGAAGGCAGCGGGAAAGTGCTCCAAACGGTTGCTGGGCATGGGGAGCGCCGCCGATGCCGAGTCCACGGCGGGCGCCGACGGTGTCGCATGTATGGGCATACTGCCTCCTCAATTGCCAATCACAAACCAGTGTTGTGCCAACGACACGGTCGCGCGTCGTGCTGAGGCGCCGCCCGGCGCGGGCGAAGGGTAGAGACCGCCGTCCCGACCTCTTGCTCCCCAAGGCGACTGCGGTGATGCGTGAGCGGGGGATGGGCGGGGGGTGACCCTCGCTTAGGCGATTGGCGGAGCTTGTTGCGCTAGATTGCGCCGGATTTTCGGTCGCCTTCAAGGCGTGCCAACAGGTACATCGTCGAAAGCTGCAACCGTTGGCGCGACAGCGAAGGCGCGTGAAAAGACAAGCAAGCTGACGTAAAAATCGACAGCAACCGTCTTAGATTTCCGCGACCACCTTGTCATAGAAGCCGACGAAGTCATCACGTTGCGCACTGTCACGCCATTCGATGGCGGCGCGCGGGTGCTGATTGAGCTGCCCGGTAATGTTGTACGGCAGCACCGGGCCCCATTCGATCTCGCGCCGCAGCGGCACCAGATAGTGTTGAATGACCTCGATCACGGGGCGCAGATCGAACTTCGGGTTGCGCAGGAAGCCGAGCAGCAGTTCCGTATGGCAGTTGCCGGCGCCGCGGCCGAAGCCGAGCATAGTGGCATCCACTCGATTGCAGCCGAGGATGATGGCCTCGATGGTGTTCGCAAAGGCGAGCTGCATGTTGTTGTGGGCGTGGATGCCGATGTCCTTGCCGGTGCCCTCGAGGGCGGTGGCGTACCGTCGGTAGAGCCGGTCCACCTGCTCCCGATACAAATGGCCGAAACTGTCGACGATGACCATGGTGCTGGCGGGTGTCTCGGCGATGCCCTCGAGCACCGTGTCGATCTCTTCGTCGGCGATGTTGGAGACGGCCATGAGGTTGGCCGTGGTCTCGTAGCCGAGTTCCGCCGCGTGGCGGATCATGGCGACGGCCTCCGAGAGTTGGTGTGCGTAGAAGGCCACACGGATCATGCTGAGCGGGCTATCTGCGGCGGGGACGATATCCGTTTGCCAGTCGGACTTGCCGGCATCCGCCATGGCCGCGAGCTTGAGTCCGGTGCGCTCGGCATCGTGGTCGCCCACCACGCGCTGTAGGTCCGCCTCGTCGCAATGACGCCAAGGGCCGAATCGCTCGACGGGGAAGGTCTGTTTCGAGTTCTTGTAGCCGATTTCCATGTAATCGATGCCGGCGGCGACACAGGCGTCATAAACGGCGCGCACGAACTCGTCACTGAAACGGTGGGCGTTCACCAGCCCGCCATCGCGTACGGTGCAGTCGAGCACCTTGAGCTCGGGTCGGTAGGTGATCCAGGGTGCTTTGTCGTTCGCCGTCGTCTCCGCCATCGTGCCGTTCTCCGGGTTGTGCGAATCCGGCCATTGTGCGCCGCAGACGCCAGCGTTGGCATTGGCGCCGGTCAGGTTGTACGGGCTTGGCGGGATACCGCGATGGCGGCGCTTGTGCTGGAGCGGAATTTGCCCCGTCGCGATGGCGTCGACGGGTGCGCAACAGGCGGATCAGCTGGCGAAACTGCCTAAGGCAGTGAGCATCAATCGTCCCGACCCAGTTGCTCCTTGAGCAGGTCCCCAAAGGTGCCCAGGTGGTCGTCCAGGTCTGGTGTCTCATCACGACGGCCACGGCGGCCGCCGCCGCGACGCTCGTACTCCGGGGGCAGCGCTGTGTCTGAGGCATCGGTCTCGGGGGCGAGGGACAGGCCGATGCGCTTGCGTTCGGGCTCCACTTTCAGCACCGTTGCCGTCACCTGTTGACCGGTACTGAGAACCTCGTCCGGGTGGTTCAGCCGGCGGCCGGCACCGAGCTCGGAGATGTGAATCATGCCCTCGAGCCCGGGCTCGAGCTCGACGAAGGCGCCAAAGGGCTGGGTGCGTGTCACATGGCCATCGACACGGCTGCCGGGGCTGTAGCGGGACATGACGTCGGACCAGGGGTCCTTGGCGAGCGAGCGAATGGAGAGTGCGACCTTCTGTGGACGCTTGGGATTATCCGTCTGCTCAATGCGCAACACCTGTACCTCCACCGCCTGGCCGACGCTCAAGATCTCTTCCGGGTGGCGGATGCGGGCTAGCGACATCTCACTGATATGCACCATCCCCTCCACGCCGCCTAAGTCCACAAAGGCGCCAAAGTCCTTGATGCCGACCACCGTTCCATTCAGCACTGCGCCTTCTTGCAGCTGCTCCTGCAAGGCCTCGGCGTGGGCGGCGCGCTCCTCTTCCAGCAATGCGCGGCGAGAGACCACCAGATTGAGGCGCTTGCCGGCCTCGAGCTTCGTGATTCGAAAGGCGTGGTGCTGCCCAACCATGGATGACAGGTCCTCGACAAAGCGGATGTCAGCCTGGCTGGCGGGGCAAAAGGCGCGGTGGCCGGCGATGCGGACCTCGAGCCCGCCCTTGGTGGTGCCGGTGATGCTGCCCTCCACCGGCAGGCCCTGTTGGTACGCCGCTTCGAGCTCCTCCGCACCGTGCAGATGCTTACCGTGCTTGCCCCCTAGGGTGACGGCGCCGGTCTCGGCGTCGACGCCGGCGACGACGGCCTCGAGCTCATCCCCGACGGCCACTTTGAGGTTGCCCTCGGCGTCCTTGAGGTTGCCGATATCCATGGCGCCCTCGGCCTTTCCGCCCAGGTCTACGAAGACCTGCTCCGTGCCGATGGCGATGACCGCCCCCGTGACCCGGTCCCCGGGCTTGGGCCGTTCGGCGACGGCCTGCTCGGTTTTCTCCAGCTCCCGTAAAAGGGCCTCGAATTCACCTTCATCTGTCATGCTGGTTTGGCCTGTCTCGGGGGCCTGGCTTAAGGATTGCGCGCCTGCCGGTTGTTTGCTGCGTGGCGGCGCTAATGGCGGTGTTGCTGCCCGTGCTCGTCCGGGCCGCTTGGGTGCAGACCGCCGTGCTCGGTCAGTTCGTCACGGTAGTCGATGAAATCTTGCAGGTGGGCCGTGAGCCGCTCCGTCAGCTGCGCATCGTCGGTGTGCGCATGCGCGTGGGCCTCTGTGCCGTCCATTTGGCTGCCGGTGGCCTGGGCGATGGCGAGGTCTGGGGCGACCATCTCCAACACCACGTAGGCGAGCAGGCCCTCGGCAATGAGCTGCGCCGCCTGGGCCCGCCAGTCCGGCACGGCGGCAGTTAACGCCGCGCGCTCGGCGGGGTCGAGCCGCTGGGTCTGCTCGGCCACCCAGGCGGCGAGCAGTCGTTGCTGCGCCCGGGCCGGGGTCGGGGCGGGCGGAGCGCTTGCTGAGGGCATGGACATCGGGTCTTGCGCTTACGGGCGGTGGCCTGGCGCGGACGGGATCGGCATAGCGTTGGCGTCGGGCGAATTCTAACCAGGACGGGCCACCCGGGGCTAGAGCGCATATTGATAGGAATGAGCCCTAGGTGATGACGGATTGAGCAGGGTGCTCTCTATTGATCACCGTAACGACGCTGCCAGCCGGACCAGTTCCTTGACGTCGATCTTGCCGAGGTGACGATAGCCGAGCTGGAGCCTCGGCAACACAGCAACGGTGCCCTCCAGCCGATAGCGCCAGGGCTGCGGTGTGAGCGCGAGCCGCGGCAGTGCCTGCGCCAGCTGGCGGGCGTCGGCGGCGACCAGCAGCTCCATGTCGGCGCTGCCGCGGGCGGGAACCCGCCGCCGGAGATTGGCATTGCCGGTGGCGATGTGCCGTTCTTCCAGCCACAGCCGATAGGTGACGGCGAGTACCGGGAGTGGGATCGAGTTCGGATTCTGCACCCGAAGCCCCACCCGCAGACGCTGCTCGCCGGCGGTGAGTCGGTCCGGGCGCACCCGGGTGAGCTTCACGTCCGGCGGTTGCAGACGCTGCATGCCCCAGAGGGCGGCCGCAACAGCCAGCAGCAAGAGCGCAGTGAGGAGCATCCAGAGTGGCATTCGAGGTTACCTCGAGTGAGGCGTTGCCGCAGGCCGACGACCGACCGGGTGGCCGGCGCGACAACGCGTGGTCATTGCCCAGGGCCGAGGAGCGGGCTCGTATCCAGGCATCAGCCGTTATGCCATCGCCCTTGGCCCTGCCGGGGCCTGCAACATAGCGGGGCTGGGAAAACTTGACGCATCTGCAGACATCTGGCGCCGTCAAGCACGCTAGGCATGCCGCTCGTCAAGGCTGACACTGCGCTGGATCATGGCAGCTGCTGGTCAACTCTCTAAGGTCGCTGAAAGATTCGCCGGATCAGTTAAATACCAGTATATTAGAGAAATCTAATACATCTTCCAAGGCCCATCATCATGACTTTGCTGAGACCAACGCCGCGTCTGCTTCCCTTGCTGACGCTCATTCTGGCCCCGCCAATACTTGCCGCCGATAACGCGCCGCAAGCCGCCGGCGCCGCGCTCGAGACTGCCCAGGTGAGCCACCGTACCGTGCCCCGGGAGTATCGCCTGGACGGCGTTGTGGAGGCCGTGCAGCGCACCACGGTCTCTGCCCAAACGCAGGGGCAGGTGGAGGAGATCTTCTATGACGTGGACGACTTCGTCGAGAAGGGCGCACTCCTCGCCCGGCTGCGCGATACCGAGCATCGCACCCGCGTCGCCCAAACAACAGCCGATCTCAAGTCCGCTGCCGCGGAGCTGACGCGCGCCGAGGAGGAATTTGCCCGCGTAGAAGGGCTATATCGGAACAAGAATGTCTCCGAGTCCGAGATGGACCGCGCGGCGGCGACCTTGGCCGGCGCCGAGGCCCGCTTGGACGCCGCGCAGGCGTCCTTGGAGCAAGCCGAGGAACAGTTGCAGTACACTCGGATTCGGGCACCTTACTCCGGCATTGTCATCAACCGCCATATCGAGCTGGGCGAGATCGCGAGCCCCGGCCAACCCGTCATGTCCGGTATCTCTCTAGAGGAGCTGCGCGTCACTGTGGACGTGCCCCAGAGCGTCATACCGGCCGTGCGCAACCTCGGCGAAGTCAACGTGTATCTGCCGCAAGGCAGCGACTTCGCCGAGCCCGCTGCCGCTGTCGTGCGGCCTGAGCGCATCACGGTCTTCCCCTTCGCCGACATGGGCTCGAATACGTTCAAGGTGCGCCTCGATCTGCCGTCGGACTTGGAAGATCTCTTCCCCGGCATGTTCGTCAAGACTGGGTTCGTCACCGGCAAGAAGGAGGAGCTGACGGTCCCCAAGCCCGCGGTGGTCTATCGCTCGGAGGTCACAGGCGTCTATGTGGTGGACCCGGACGGCACCGTGCGCTTTCGGCAGATCCGCATTGGACGCGACCACGGCGACGTCCTGGTGGTGCTCTCCGGACTCACCGCCGGGGAGCACGTGGCACTGGATCCCGTCGCCGCAGGCGTGACCCTGAAGATGCAGGCCAAGGCGCAGGCGGGCACGCAGGCGGGGGGCGATCAAGATGGCTGAGTCCGGCACCATCGACGCAGGCGACACGGCCGGCGGCAGCCGGGGCGGCGCCGCTGATGATGCCCTCGGGGGCCGCCAGCGCCTCAGCCTCTCCGGGCGCATCGCCGCCCAGTTCCAAAATACGGAGATCACGCCGCTCTTGGCCATCGTGGGTCTGCTCCTCGGCCTATTTGCCATCCTGGTGACGCCGCGCGAGGAAGAGCCGCAGATCAACGTCACCTTTGCCGATGTGTTCATCCCGTTTCCAGGGGCCTCGGCCACCGAAGTGGAGCACCTAATCGCCGGCCCCGCCGAGCAGGTGCTCTCCGAAATCAAGGGCGTCGAGCACATCTACAGTGTCTCGCGCCCCGGCATGGCCCTGCTGACAGTGCAATTCCGCGTTGGTGAGGATCGCACCGACGCCATCGTCCGCCTGCACAGCAAGATCATGTCGAACCAAGACTGGCTGCCACCAACGCTCGGCGCAGGGCCGCCCCTGATCAAGCCCAAGGGCATCGACGACGTGCCCATCCTCACCGCCACGCTCTGGTCCAAGGACCCCGCCGTCGGTGCCTACGAGCTCGGTCAGGTCGCTCATGCCATCGAGCAGGAGCTCAAGCGCGTCGAGGGGACACGAGACATCTACACCATCGGCGTGCCGGAGCAGGTGGTGCGCGTGGTGCTGGACCCGCAAGCCCTGGCCGCCTATGGCATCGACATCGACGATCTGCGCCGGGCGCTCCAGGCCGGCAACAGCATTCGCGACAACATCGGCATTGTCGTCGACAACACCGAGGTCTTAGTGCAGGCCGGCACCTTCCTGACCGACCCAGAGGGCATCGGCGCGCTGGTGGTGGGCCTGCACGGCGGTCGTCCGGTGTACCTGCGCGACGTGGCCCAAGTCGAGCGCGGCCCGGAGGAGCCCGAGGCCTATGTCTGGATGGGCATGGGGCCGGGCGCCGAGCACGGCGTTGGCACCTACGGCGACGGCGCGGCCGCCGAGTGCACCCTCGCGATGGGCTGCACGACCCCGGCGGTGACCATCGCTGTGGCGAAGAAGGCGGGCGAGAACGCTGTGGATATTGCCGCGCAGGTTGTCGCGCGCTTCGGGCAGCTCCAGGGCATCTTCATCCCGGAAGGCGTTGAGGTCGCGGTCACCCGCAACTACGGCGAGACTGCCGACTACAAGGCCCAGAAGCTCATCACCAAGCTCGCCTTCGCGACCATCAGCGTCGTGGTGCTGGTGTTCTTCGCGCTTGGCTGGCGGGAGGCCATCATCGTCGGCGCCGCGGTGGTCGTCACCCTGGCCCTCACGCTGTTCGCGAGCTGGGCCTACGGTTTCACGCTGAACCGGGTGTCGTTATTTGCGCTCATCTTTTCGATCGGCATCCTGGTGGACGACGCCATCGTCGTCGTCGAAAACATCCACCGCCACATGGCGCTTTGGCCGCGCAAGACGCTGCTGGAGCTCATGCCGGGTGCTGTGGACGAGGTCGGTGGCCCAACCATTCTCGCCACCTTCACGGTCATTGCGGCGCTCTTGCCCATGGCCTTCGTCACGGGCCTGATGGGGCCGTACATGAGCCCGATCCCCATCAACGCCTCCATGGGTATGCTGATCTCGCTGGTGGTGGCCTTTGTGTTCACCCCTTGGATGAGCAACTTCATGCTGGGCGGGCGGCACAACGCCGCTGCGGCATCCGGTGGCGGCCACGGTCATGATCATGCCGAGGGCGGTCACAACATCATGCAGGGCGTTTTTAGCCGACTCATCGGGCCATTCCTGGCCGGGCGTCTCGGCAAGCTGAACCGTTGGCTGCTGCTGGCGGGGGTGCTGTTGTTGATTGCGGGCTCGATGCTACTCGCGGTGAATCGGGTGGTGATCATGAAAATGCTGCCCTTCGACAACAAGAGCGAGTTTCAAGTCGTGTTGGACATGCCCGAGGGGACCACCCTGGAGCAGACGGCGCTCGTGCTCGGTGCCATGGGCGACTTCTTGAGCACGGTGCCGGAAGTGGCCAACTATCAGGTCTACGCGGGCACGGCTGCGCCCATCAACTTCAACGGCTTGGTGCGCCAGTACTATCTGCGCCAGGGGGCCCATCTCGGCGATATCCAAGTGAACCTGGTCGACAACAAGTATCGTGACGACAAGAGCCACGCCATTGCACTCAAGCTGCGCGAGCCGCTGCAAGCCATCGCTCGCCAGTACGATGGGAACGCCAAGGTGGTGGAGATTCCACCGGGTCCGCCGGTGCTCTCACCGCTGGTGGCCGAGGTCTACGGCATCGACTATCCAGGCCAGATCCAAATCGCCAAACAGGTGCGAGAGGTCTTCGAGGGGACCATAGATATCGTCGACGTAGACGACTTTGTCGAGTACCCGTCGGCGAAGCGGCTCGTGGTGGTGGACCGGGCCAAGGCCGCACGCCTCGGCGTCGAGCAGGCCGCCGTCGCGCGGGCGCTGGGCACGGTGCTGGACGGGGAAGATATGACCTTCCTGCACGGTGCAAACGTGAAATACGCGGTGCCGATTCGCGTTGGCTACGACGCCGCCGACAAGGCGGACCTGGAACAGGTGCTGGCGCTGCGAGTGCGCGCCATGGGCGGCCAGCTGGTGCCCCTATCGGAGATCGTCACCGTGCTCGAGACCACCCGCGAGCACAGCATCTATCACAAGGACCTGTTGCCGGTGGTCTATGTTACCGGCGATATGGCCGGCCCCATCGACAGCCCCCTGTACGGCTTGTTCGACATCGCAGCCCAACTCACTGACGACCTGGATCTGCCGCAGTGGTACATCCAGCAACCGAACAACCCCTACGACTTCAGCGTCAAATGGGACGGCGAATGGCAGGTCACCTACGAGACCTTCCGAGATATGGGCATCGCGTATGCCATTGGGCTCCTGCTGATCTATCTGCTCGTCGTCGCCCAATTCCGCAGCTATCTGGTGCCGCTGGTGATCATGGCACCCATCCCGCTCACCATCATCGGCATCATGCCGGGCCACGCACTGCTGGGCGCGCAGTTCACCGCCACCAGCATGATCGGCATGATCGCCCTTGCCGGCATCATCGTGCGCAACAGCATCCTGCTGGTGGATTTCATCAACCAGCAAGTGCGCGAGGGCAGCAGCTTGGAGCATGCGGTGGTAGAGGCCGCCGTGGTGCGCGCCAAGCCGATTGTCCTCACCGCCTTAGCCGCCATGGCTGGTGCCGTGTTCATCCTGGACGACCCGATCTTCTCGGGCCTGGCGGTGTCGCTCTTGTTCGGCCTTTTCGTCTCCACCGTCCTGACACTGGTGGTCATTCCGGTGGTGTACTACGGCGTCATGCGCAAGCGCGTGGAGTGGATTCGCACCGCAACGGGGTGAGGCCCGGCTGCACCGCGCGGCGTCGGTTGGGGCCGGCGCCGCTGCGCTCCGCCCTTGCGAGACCGCTTCGCGGATGTTCCGGTTCGCCCTGTTCGCCCCGAGATCAGCAAGTGCCCGCAGAGCTGATCAAGGTCGCGAGGACATCCTCGTGCAGGAGTACGTCTGCCTCTTGGAACAGCACGAACCGAATCTGTTTGACGCATGACAGTCGGGGCGTTGCCTCGATGACGGCCCCGAAAGCCACCCGTGCCGCGGGCTCCATTGGATAGCCAAAGGCGCCCGTAGAGAGCGCTGGAAATGCAATGGACGCGATGCTGTGATGCTCCGCGAGCTGCAGTGCCTCTCGGTAACACGACGCCAATAGTGCATCAGCAGGCTCGTCCACGCCGTAGATCGGTCCCAGGCAGTGAATCACGTAATGATTCGGTAGGTGATGAGCTCCAGTGATCACGGCTTGTCCAGGGCGGATGGGCGCCAAGGGCCGACACTCGCTTTCGAGACCGGGACCTGCGGCGCGGTGGATCGCACCGGCCACGCCGCCGCCAATACGCAGCTCGGCATTCGCTGCGTTCACAATGGCATCCATATCCGGCTGCTGCGTGATATCGCCTTGAACACAGTCGAGCCTGATACCGTTTAGCCTATGGTCGGCCATGGCCTCACCTCCACGGGCGTCCTTGAGTGCGCGCTTTCTCGCTTCATGCCTTTTCTAGCTTGATGCCTTGTCGAGGTCAACCACGCGTCGGGTGGCGGTGCGCGCCGCCGTGATGGTCCGTGCACTCCCTCGCCGGGCGCAGTGTGTGGTGTCAGGCGATTGCCGGAAACGCTGCTCCCTGAACACGGTTGTCCTGGTCATCACTTTCGTGGCTTTCGCGTGTTTCGCAGTTCCTCATCGCGCCAAAGCGCCACGCTCGAAAGACAGCGTCCCTTATCGGAAGGTCGCACCCCTTGCGTGCAGGGCGGGGCGGGACGGAAGATCCTACGCTGCTTGGGCACGGTGCAAGCACGGGCACCTGCAGCGCTGTTTCAACGACGTTAGTAGGGAAGCACAGCGCTTCGGCATCGAGGGCAGCTCGAGGCGTTATCATGTGGACCAGGCTGACCCCGACTTGGCCCCGACTTGGCCCCGACTTGGCCCCAGGCGGGCTCCAGTCTGGCCCAGTCTCGTCAATGGGCACCTAAAGTGTCCGACACGTTCCACCAAGCGCATCTATCCTTAGAGGCGGAGGCCATCCAAACGCCAGGCACCTCGAAGCCGCTAAGCCGGTTCGTTCGGCGGTAGGTGGACTGTCTAAGACTGGGTTTGAGAAACCATCATCCGACAAGGAGACGCATAAACATGAAACAAAAACTGACGATTGCCCTCGTGGCCGTTCTCGTTGTGTTACTGACGTTTGTCTATTTCCGCATTGGTCCGCGATCGTGGGACGTACAGGTTACGGGCGTCACCGGTGACGGGCGCGAGGTTCAATACCGCATCGAGACCCTGCACACCGGGACCACAAAGACGCTGATCTTCCGCAACGAGGACGCCAGCTTTTGGCCACCCTATTTCAAGTTCGACTCGGCTGATCTGCAGTCGATGGCAAGCCGCATCTCCCGCAACTGTCCAGAGACCACTGTCAAGGTGAGGGGCTACAGCATGCGCATCCCATGGCTGGACATGTTCCCCAACGCCACATCGATCAAAGCACCCGACAGGTGCTTTGCAGCACCCGGCTCAAACCAGAACGGTGGCGGTGGCAGCGCCGAGGGCGGGGCGTAAAGTTGCGTGCTTCAGGGGTCCAGCTGGGGCAAAAAGGATCTGCTCTCCCCGAGCAACGCCTGTGCTCCAGCCGGGCAATGCTGAGCCGGTCGCGCCGGGTTAATGGAGCCGCGCCAGGGCGTCGTCGACCTCAGAGAAGGAAAACGGCTTCTGGATGACCGCGTTGACGCCGATCGCCGCCAAGCGCGGCGACAGCTCGTCCAGCAGTTCCGGGAATCCGGTGATGACGATGGTCGGTGGCATCCGCTGCTCGTGATGCAGGTCTTCTAGCAGATCGACGCCATTAAAATCCGGCATCACCAAGTCGATGACGAGGGCGTCGAAATGCCGCTGCCGGCAGAAGACGGACGCCAGCCGACCGTCGTAAGCAGGGACGACATCGTGACCACGGTCCGTCAGGTGATCGGCCAGAATCGTGGCGAGGATGTGGTTATCCTCGGCGATGAGAATTCTCACAGGGCACCTCCTACGCGCGTCATTTTGTCGCTGCAGGCAGGGCAGATACCGTGGCTCAGGCCAGGCAGCACGGCATCGGCTAGCACGCTCAGTGTCTGCACTGCCTCTTCCAGGTCCAGCCAGACGGCTTGGGCGTACACCGCCTTGCACCAACTGCAGATCTGCAGAAGATTGTCCTGGCGGTGGGGCAGCGCCGGGTCGAGCAAACGCACGGGCTCGCGCTGTTCGAGATGCAGCACGCAGCTGCGAAATTCGATTTGCTGCTCGGGTCCGCGGCCCATCCGCATCTCCATAAAACGCCGCATGTCCGGCGAGTCGCAGCGATAGCGGAAACGCAGCGGCTGCGGCGCTTCCCGGGCCCGGTCGATGAGGCGACGGTAGATGTGGCGGGTCTCGGGGCCCGAGATGTGGGGCAACAGGGCGGTGCCCACCACATCCTCTGCACTGACGGGCCAGCCGTTTTCCGCCGCAAAGGTCAGCCATGCCTCGTTGACAAAGCAAATGCGGCCGTCCGAATCAATGCGGTGAATAGACTCGTCAGACATATACCCTCCGTCGTGGCACCAGCCGCGCGCACCCGCGGGCAGTCGACCGATGCCGTACACAGGGCCTGTCGGTGACGCCACGTCGGACCCTGCTCCCGCGCGCAAGCCAAGGACGTCGGCGACCGGAATACCCCCGTGCAATCGATCTCAAAGCACGCTGACGGGTATCGTGGCCCGAAACAGTTGCCGCGCGCTTGAGTGTTGCCGAGCCCACGTCTGGCTGGGACATACCCACAGTCTAGACGGCCCGCGCTCACTCCGGCGAGCCGTTCATCGTGCGCACGCCGATGGTGGTAGAAAGGCGTGGGCAGATGGGTCGGCAGTCCGATTTCAGGGCGCCCATGCGGTCAGTCGCGCAGCGGTTGCACGTGGGCGAATGGCTGCGCCCAGATTTCGCCGCGCGCCCTTGGACTTAGGTCTGCGCGGGCTTTGCTGCGGATGCAGCGCCGGCGTCTGCGGCTGGCCCAGCCCCCTTCACCTTCTCGCGCAGCGTCTGCACCAGGACATAGAGCGGCGGGATGATGATGATGCCGAACACCGTCGCCGCGAGCATGCCGCCGAGCACCACGACACCGAGGGACACCTGGCTGGCGGCGCCGGCGCCGGTGGCCAGCACCAATGGCAGCATGCCGAGGATGAAGCTGAACGCGGTCATGAGCACCGCGCGGAAGCGGATGCGCGCCGCATCGGCCGCCGCCTGCTGAATCGGCAGCCCTTCCTCGCGCAGTTGCTTGGCGAACTCGACGATGAGGATTGCGTTCTTGCTCGCCAGGCCGATCAGCATCACCAGGCCGATCTGCGTGTAGACGTTGTTGTCGAGCCCCACCGCCCAGGTCGCCGCCAAGCCGCCGGCGGCGGCGATCACCACGGACAGAATAACAGAGGTCGGCACCGTCCAGCTCTCGTACTGCGCCACCAGGAACAGATAGACGAAGAGCAGCGCCAGCGCCAGCACCACGGCGGCCTCGCCGCCGGCCTGCACCTCCTGGAAGGTCGTACCGCTCCAATCGATGGCGAAGCCTTCGGGCAGGGTGTCGCGCTCGATCTGCCGCAAGGCCGCGATGCCCTCGCCGGTGCTCCCGGTCGGGGTCACGTTGACGCTGGCGGCGCGGAACATATTGAAGCGCCTCGTGCTTTCAGGGCCGAGCACCGGCTCAGCGGTGACGAGCGAGGCCAGCGGCACCATCTGCCCGCGGTTGTTGCGCACATGCAGCTTGGAGAGGTCCTCGGGGCCCATCCGAAACGGCGCATCGGCCTGCAAAAAGACGCGAAAGGTGCGCCCGAAGAGGTTGAAGTCGTTGACGTAGAGGGAGCCTAAATTCGCCTGCAGGGTCAGGAAGAGGTCGGAGACCGGCACCCCCATGGTCTCCGCCCGTTGCCGGTCGATGTCTAGGAAGAGCTGCGGCGTGCGCGCACTGAAGGTGGAGAAGGCGCGCTGAATCTCCGGGTTCTCATTGGTGTTGATGATGAACCCCTGCAGCGCCTGCGCCAGCTCCTCCGGTGGCCGGCCGGTGAGGTCGAGCAACTCCATCTCGATGCCGCCGGCGGTGCCGAGGCCCTGGATGGGCGGCGCGGCGAAGGCGAAGACCGTCGCCTGCGGGATGGACAACAGCTTCGGCTGCACCCGCGCCAGAACCGCCGCGGCGCTGGACTGCGGCCCGGGGCGCTCACCCCAAGGCTTGAGGATGGCGATGGCCAGACCGCCGCTGGAGCGCACACCGGCGAGCAGGCTGAAGCCGGCCACCGTCAGCACATGGTCGATTTCCTCTTCCGCCGCCAGGGTCTGCTGCACCTGTTCCAGCACCGCCCCGGTGCGGGTGACCGACGAGGCGTCGGGCAGCGAGACGTCAATGAAAAAGTAACCCGTATCCTCACTCGGGATGAAGCCCGTGGGCACCTTGTCGAACAGCCAAGCGGCGGCGGCGCCGCTGGCGACGATGATCAATAAGGCGACGATGGAGACCTTGCCGAGGCCGGCGACCAGGGCCGTATAGCCCCGGCGGGTCCAGTCCAGCGCGCCGTTGAACCAGCGCAGGGGTCCGCGCGGCTTGCGCGAGGGACGCAGCAGCAGGCCGCAGAGCGCGGGGCTCAGGGTGAGGGCCACCAGCGATGACAGCGTCACGGCCACCGAGATGGTCACCGCAAACTGCAGATACAGCTGACCGGTAATGCCGGGCAGGAAGGCGGTGGGCACGAACACCGCGTACAGCACCAGCGTGGTGGCGACGATGGGCCCAGTGACCTCCGCCATGGCGCGCTTGGCGGCCTCCTTGGCGCTGAGCTGCTGCTCGTCTATCAGTCGCTGCGTGTTCTCCACAACGACGATGGCATCGTCCACCACGATGCCGATGGCGAGGATGATCGCGAACATGGAGACCGTGTTGATGGACAGCCCGGCGGCGAGCAGGATCGCAAAGGCGCCGACGATGGACACCGGGATCGCCAACACCGGCACCAGGGTCGAGCGCCAGTCGCCGAGGAAGATGTAGGTCACCAAAATGACCAACGACAGCGCCTGCAACAGGGTGATGACGACGTTGCGCATGCTGATGCGCACGAAGTCCGTGGTGTCGTAGTAGATCGCGTATTCCAGGTCGTCTGGGAAGCGCTCCGCGAGCCGCTCGAGGGTCGCGTAGACCAAATCGGCGGTCTCCAACGCATTGGCACCGGGCCCGAGATAAATGCCGAGTGCCGCCGTCGGTGCACCATCGATCCAGGCATTGGCGTCATAGGTCTGGGCGCCGAGCTCGATGCGCGCAACGTCACCGAGGCGGATGGTGGAGCCGTCCGGGTTGGTGCGCACCAGGATCTGCTCGAACTCGGACACCTCGGTGAGACGTCCTTGCGCCTGCAGGCTGTAGGTGAAGGCGCGCCCGTCGTTGCCGGGCGGTGCGCCGAGCCGGCCCACTGCGGCCTGCAGGTTCTGGCGGCGGACGGCGGCGACGATTTCCGCTTCGCTCACGGCCAGCGCGGTCATCTCCTGCGGGTCCAGCCAAATGCGCATGGCGTAATCCAACGGACCGAACTGGCTCGCCTCGCCCACCCCCGGCAGGCGCGCCAGCGCGTCGCGGATATTGATCTCCATATAGTTGGAGAGGAATAGCCGATCGTAGGTCCCATTCGGCGAGAGCAGGTTCACCGTCAATAGCATGCTGGTGGACTGCTTGCGCACCGAGACACCCTGTTGGGTAACCTCGACAGGCAGCGTCGGAGTGGCGAGCGCAACGCGGTTTTGCACGTTGACCGCCGCGATGTCGGGATCGGTGCCGACCGCAAAGGTGATATCGAGCCGATAGCTGCCCGTGTTGTCGCTGGTCGAGGTCATGTACAGCATGTCATCGACGCCGTTGACCTCGGCCTCGATGGGCGCGGCCACCGTCTGGGCGACCACCTCGGCATTGGCGCCCGGGTAGCGCGCCTGCACCGAGACCTGCGGCGGCACGATGTCCGGGAATTGCGCGACCGGCAGGACCTGAATGGCGATGACGCCGGCGATGACGATCACCAGCGAGATCACCATCGCGAAGCGCGCTCGATTGATGAAGAAGGCTGAGAACATAATGGTTCAGCCCTCGTCGACCGGCGTCGCCGGGGTCGGCTCCACCAGCATGCCCGGACGTGCCTTTTGCAGGCCCTCCACAATGACTGCTTGGCCGATCTGCAGCCCGGACTCGACGATCCAGTCCGTGTCCACCCGCGCGCCCAGGCTGACGCGCACCAGCTCGACCTTGTTCTCCGGGGTCACCACCAGCACCAGTCGCCCGGCCTGGTCCTGCTGCACCGCGATCTGCGGCACCACCAGCGCCGTCTCCGGCTGTGCGGCGCGGGACACGACGGTCACGAACTGGCCGTTCAGCAGCAGCTCATCGGCGTTGTCGAAGGTGGCGCGCACGCGCACCGTGTCCGTGGTTGGGTCGACCTCGGGGTCGGAAAACTCGAACCGGCCCGGCTCTTCGATCATCGAGCCGTCGGCCAAGCGGACATAGGGCCTGAACTGCTCACTCGGGTCCTGCATGCGGCGCACCGCGAGCATGGTGCGATCGTTGACCGGGATGTTGACGAAGATGGGATCGACCCGCACAAGCCGAGCGAGTGGCCCCGACTGGGGGCCGACCACTGCACCCACGGCGAAGGGCACCCGGCCGATGCGCCCCGTAAAGGGCGCGCGAATCTCCGTATAGCCGAGCTCGATCTCGGCGCGCTGCAATGCAGCTTGCGCCGCATCACGCGCGGCGCGCGCCTCTTGCTCGGCGGCAATGGCCGCATCGAGCTGCGCCTGGGTGGCGCCGCCGCGGGCGATCAGCGGCTCCAGACGCTCACGCTGCAAGCGAGCGTTGGTCAGGGTGGCCGTGGTGCGTTCAACATCGGCGTTGCGTGCAGCCACGTTGGCCTCGAAGGGCTCGCGCTCGATCCGAAACAGCAGGGCGCCGGCCTGGACCATCGCCCCCTCGTCGAAGGCGCGCTCCTCGAGGAAGCCTTGGACACGGGCCGCCAGGTCGACGGCATCGATTGCCTCCACGCGGGCGACGAACTCCGTGCTCGGCGTAATCTCGCGCTCGCGCACCGGCGCCACACCGACCGCGGGTGGTGGCGGTGGCGCCGCGGCGCTGCCGGGTGCCTCCGAGGCGGGCTCGCAGCCCGTGAGCGTGAGCACGAGCACGCCGAACAGGCCGACAGCGGCAGCGCGCGAAACAAGACCAGTGGACCGTTGCATGAAGGCACCCAATAAAATCCGACGGGTAAACCAAAAAAAGGCGAAAGGCGGCGGCCGTGCCGCTGCCCGAGCACATGTGCCCGGCGTCCTCAGAGCGCGCCGGCCAAGTCCCGACCGGCCGAGGTTGCCTTAGGCGATTTCTGTCAACTTTCATCCCCTCTGATTTGTCTTGACGGCCGCCTTCGGCGTCGCGCTGGCGGTCACATAGCGCGCTACGTTCTCGCCAGCACGCCTTGAAGGCGAACGTCAATTCGGCGTCGTCTGGCCGGCGTCATCTGGTATGAAAGCTTCCGGCAATCGCCTTAGTCGATGTTGCCGCGACGGTGCTGATCGAACAGGAAGCCGCCGACGGCACCGGTGCCGGCGCCGATGGCGGCGCCGCGGCCGGCGTTGCCGCTCAGCGAGCCGATGGCGGCGCCGGTGGCGGCGCCCATCAAGGCGCCGCTACCGGCGCGGCTGGTGGTGGTCTCGCCGCAGGCCGAGAGCACCAAGGCGGACAAGACTAGCGGGTAAAATAGGTAACGCTTCATTTCCACAGAGTCTCCGAAGTAAAACGTGGGGCGGACTGGCGGCGCGGGGTGTCCGGCAACGTCGGTCAGGGACAAGGATAGGCCGCAGCCAGGGCACGCACCAAGCCGATGACGGGCAGCTCGCCCATCCACTCGGCGTTGCCGTTGTTGGCCGCTGCCCAGGTCACGAAGGCCTGGCGTCCGTCTTCGACAGTCGTGCCGTTTGGGTAACAGACGAGCCGCTTGAGGTTCTTCCGGTCCGAGACCGAGTCGTGATACTGCACCGTGGCCTTGATGAAGCCCGTGCAGGCAAGCTGCGGAGGGCTGGACTCTGGCGCCGAGCACACCGCGACGAGATCTTCGGTGGTCCGAAGCTCGAGGCGCTCCGGCGCCACGGCGACGGCGGTTGCAGCGAACGGCAAGGTCACCAGTAACGCGGCGGCGCGTAAAAGGGAGCTGGATAGGCGCATTGAGATAGTAACTCCGGTCGTGTTGGGTGATGGATTGCGCAGCTGGTGCGACGCGGGCGGAGCCTTGTGGCGCGCGACGAACGGATTGCGCTAGCGCTTCCGGTCAGCCGGCGTGTGAGTGGGCCCAACGCGCCTTTCGGCAGCGGCAGCGTACGTGAGCCCGTGGGGCACCGCAAATGGCTTCGGCAAAGTGCGCCAAGCGTGCCCTAAAAGCTGGGTTGCGCTCTGTGCGAATACTCAGCAGGCACGCAGAATCCCTCAGCTTTGACCCATGCGCACTCAAGACGCGGACGCTGGGGTTCGCAGGCCCACCCCAGCCTGCAGCGGCCGGCCAGGGCCAGGGCCAGGGGCCGAGGGCCAGGGCGCGGAGCCCCTGTCGACGCCGGGGTATGATTGACCCTGGAAAGGGCAGTTGAGGGGCCGAATTGGTGGGTTTGCCAAACATGTCACGCACCACGACGCGTCTCTTGATCGCCTTCGGGCTGGTCGCCGCCGTTCTGCTCGGCGCCGGTGCCTATCTCTATTTCATCGGCACGCGCACCCTGTTGGAGCACGCCGAGGCGCTCAGCTTCAGCCGCATGCAGGCGCCGCGGCTCATCGAATCCGAGACGCTGCGGCTGTTCTACGCCTCCAACCGTGTGCCGAGCGCGACCGAGGACGAGCAGCGGCCCGATCGGCGCTTTTCGGCGCAGCGCCGCGGCGCGCTGGAGCTCGGCAGTTTCGACATCGCCGTCGAGCCTACCCTCGGCCTCGGCATGCTGCTGAACGCGAGCGATTGGCTCATCAACGAGGAGATCCAGCTCAAAGACGTACGTGCGCTGTCGCGCCCGGCCTTCAGCGGCGAGCTCCGCGAGCAGGTGCTGGGGTCGTCCTATCAGTCGCTGCTCGTGGTGGTGCACGGCTACCGTGAGACCTTTCCGTCGGCGCTGCGCAAGACGGCGTTCCTATCCCATGTCCTGGACCTCGACACCCCGGTGCTCTTGTTCGACTGGCCGGGGGACCAGGGCGACTCCCTGGCCGGCTATCGACGCGCGCGGCAGGTGGCAACGGCCTCCGGCGCGGAGCTGGCGGCCGCATTGGCCTTGGTGGTGGAGCAGGTCGCGCCGCAACGGTTGTGGCTGCTCGCAAACAGCCTGGGCGCCCAGGTGGTGGTGGACGCCTTGCATCACCTGGCGGCGGACACGGCCTTCGCCGACCGCGGCGCGGAGATCGAGAACGTCATCCTGACGGCGCCGGACGTGGGCCGGCGGGACTTCGACGCGCGTTTCCGCACCGAGATCGAAGCGATCGGCGAGAACCTGACCGTCTATGTGTCGTCCAACGACCGCGCCCTGTTGGTGAGCCGGCTGCTCAATCGCGACCGCCGCCTGGGCGAAAGCACGCTCAACCCCGTCAATCCGGATCAGGCGGCGGTGGCAGCGAGCTTCGCCGCGTTGATGGAACCGGCCGACCAACGCTTCACGCTGGTGGACGTTACGCCGGTCAATCGCACGCGCAACTTCCATAACTTTGGTCTGGAAACGCCGGAATTCTTCGACGATCTGTTCCTACGGCTCACCAGCCATAGCCTGCCAAGCAGCCGCCGGCTGTACTTTCTGGAGACGTCCGACGGGCGGCGCTACTTCGTACTGACACGCGGGCGCTGAGGACGCCGCATCAGGTATGCCGTCGGGTCGGCCGTGGCCGGCCCAAGGCTCGGATGCCAGGTTACTCCGGTGCATCGGGCCCGCGCCCCCCGACGCCCGCTGCCCCGACGCCTACGGCGTCGTCGACCCCGGTCGTTGACGCCGGCGAGGGCGGCTCCCCGGAGGCCGTCGCCACCGCCGTGTCGGCCTTGATCTCCGGCCCCAGCATGATGGCAAGCGGGCGCGTATGCGGGCTCGCGTCGAGTGCCGCGATCAGCGCCGCGGTGAGGGGTACGGCCAAGAACATGCCCACCAGGCCGAACAGCCAGCCCCACAACAGCAGGGACAGAAACACGGCGAGCGTCGAAATGCCGAGTCCGCGGCCCATAACGCGTGGCTCGAGGAAGTTCCCGACACCGATATTGACCACCAGGAACCCGAGGGAGGCCAGCAGCGCCTCCTGCAGGCCCAGCTGCACCAAGGCCAGTAGCACCGGCGGTACGGCGGCGATGATGGAACCGACGGTGGGGACAAAGTTCAACAGGAAGGCGAGGATGCCCCAGAGGGCGGCGAAATCGACGCCCAAGATGCTGAGCCAAGCCCAGAGCACCACGCCGGTCACCAGGCTGGTGAGGGACTTGATGGACATGTAGCGGTTAATGCGCACCAGCAGTTGGGTGATGCGTGCTTCGGACTCCGGCGACGGCTTGAAGGCGACGCGCAGCTTGGTGCTCAGACTCGGCGCCTCCAGCAGGATAAACAGGACCGCGAGCAGGACCAGAAAACCCGTCGCCAGCACGCCGCTCGCGTTAGAGAGGGCGAGCCGCACCAGCCCCATCACCTTATTTGGGTCCAGCAGGTCCGGGATGGCTTCCGTGGAGTGTTCCATGCCTAGCCGCTCGAGCCAGCCGCCCGCTTCCTGGCTCAGCATGATGAAGCGCTCCTGGTAGGTCGGGAAGCTGTCCCTGAAGCCCTCCAGTGCACCGGTGGTGATGAGCGCCAGCAGACTGCCAACATCCAGCAGCACAAACACGATCAGCCCAAGGGCGCCCCACTTGGGCACACCTTTCCGGCGCAGCCAACGCAGCGGCGGCGTCGCTACGATGGCGAGAAACACCGCCAGCAGTAGGGGGGTCAGGATGGGTGCCGCGAGCTTCAATACGCCGATGACGAGCGCGACGGCCCCGGCAACGATGAGACCCCGCGCCGGTGGTGTGAACTGACCGATGTTGCGCATGGCGCTCTCCTTTATCTCAAAAACCTTGGTGGTTGACGGGATCGGGTTCGCTGTTGCGCCAGCGGCTCTAGGCGCGCGCTAGCGGCGGGCGCCATTGTTGGCGCCAGCCCGTTGTGCGGCGACATCCTGCAAGATGATCCGCTTGAGCTCGGCCACCGCCTGCGGGTGATCGAAGCCACCGTGACCGGTGGGCACCACCAGCTCGGATTCAGCGCTCGCGAGGCGGGCGCTGTGCACCGGCACCACGCCGTCGGAGCCGCTGCTGCCGTCACCGCGGCCCCGGTTGCCGAGGATGGTGTGCACGGGCACCGTCGGCTCGGTGGCGTCCAGCACTCTGAGGAAACGCGAGCGCGGTGATAGCCCGTGAATGCTGGTGGGCAACCGGCGGCTTTCGGTGCCCGCAAGCTGATCCACGGCGTGCTCCGTTTCAGTCAATAGGGTATCCGGCAGCCGAATGAGGCGGATCATCAGTGCGCCGGCGCCGTTGGCGGCGAGCCGACTGCCGCGATGGGGGGTAAAGAGAAAGACCACCCGGGAGACATCGGTGCGCGGCTCGAAGATCAGCGCCTTGCGGACGCGATTATAGTCAGACAGGGCGGAGACACCGGGTAGGATGCCTTCGGCGCGCGTCGGACTGATGCTCGAGACCTGGGCCCGCGACAGGATGCCCCCCATGCTGTGTCCGATCAGGATCATCGGCCGGTCCAGCCCGGTGTGTGCCACGGCGCCGTCCAGCGCCTGGCGTAGCTGCAGCGCCGACAACGGCACGGGTTGGCCGGTGGGGTAGTAGAAGAACCAGAGCTGGCAGCAGGCGCGGATTTGGGGGTCCGCCAGGAGCTGGGTGACCAATGGCTCCCAGATGCCGGGCGTCGACAGCAACCCATGCACCAGCACGAGCGGCGTCTTGTCCGCAGCGAAGGGTTGCAGGAAGACGATGCGCGGCTCACCCGTGAAGCGCCCGGGCCGCAGCAGGTTGGCTAAGGCCGCCGTCGTGCGCAGGCCGGTGGCCTTGGTGGCGATGAGCGGCGCCTGCAGGTCCATGGCCACCGGCAGCGTGCCGGCGGCGGTCGGGACCGCCTCGATCATGGTTGGATCGACGAGTGCAGCCTGGCAGCAGCCGGTGTCGGTTTCCGGTAGGGTCACTGCTGCGGCGCCCTCTGGTGCCGGCGAGCTTCGCGTTGCCGCTGGCGGCGTGATCTCCGACGCCCACTCGTCCCGTGGCAGGGCCACCAAGGTCGTCGGCAGGTGATAGCCGGCCCGCGGCGCATTCGGGTCGTGCGGGGCCGGCAGGCGTGCGATCAGGGGCAGACCGACACCGGCGCGTTGCAGGCCATGGTCACGGTCGCGCGCAACGGTAATGGGCTGGATGTCCATGAGCTGTGCCGGGTCCCGCAGCGCTACCTGGGGCTCGACGGCATCCTGATCAGTCTCTACGCGATCCGGTGCGGCCGTTGGCTGGGTCGGCGCAGCACCGCCCAGCAGCGCCGGGAGCTCGCCCGCCAGCAGCCGGCGGTGCTTGGTTGCGCTGCGTGCCAGCGCCTCGGGCCGGTCCCGATCGCGGGCGAGGGCGGCGATGGACTCCGCCAACGCCGGACCAAATTTGACATCAGCCGCGGCCTGATCTTGCCGCGGGACCAGCGGCGCGGTGGACTGACAGCCCGCCAGGCCGAAACCCAGCAGCAGCGCCGTGACGCAGGCCGCACCGGAGGTCCATGGCCGATGATGTGGGCTGTTCAAGAGGAGATGCCCCGTTTGTCATGCATCCGCTTCAGTATCGAGCTTGCCGCGCCGGTATTGTCGTGGTGTGACCCCGAAGTGGCGTCGAAAGGCCCGCGTGAAATCACCGGCATTGCGGTAGCCCACACGGTCCGCAATCAACTTTACCTGAAGGTCGGTATCGTGCAGCAGACCGCGACCGCGCTCCAGCCGCAGCTGCTGCAGGTACTCATAGGCACTCATGCCGACTTGTTCACGGAAGATCCGCGTGAGCCGCTGTTGGTTGGTGCACACCCGGTGCGCCAGCTCGACGGCACCGGGCGGTTTGGCGAGCTGGCGGGTTAGCATCGCCACCGCCTCGTTGAAGATGCGCTGGTCGCGTCGCGTCGCGGAAGCGGGGGTACCCAGCGTGTCGTCCAGGGTGCGGCTCGCGAAGGCCTCCAGCCGGGACTGCTCGCCGAGCTGGACGAAGACGCGCGCCAGCACCTCCTGCTCTGAAAACGGCTTGGTGATGTAATCGGCACCGCCGGCCGCGAAGCCCCGCAGTTTGTCCTCCGTCTCCATCGCCGCGGAGAGGAAAATCACAGGAATGTCAGCGGTGCTCGGGTCCGCCTTGAGACTTGCACAAACACTGAAGCCATCCGAGCCCGGCATCATCACGTCCATCAGAATCAGGTCGGGTCGCCCCGCGGCGGCGATCCGCAACGCATCGCTGCTGTTCTGGGCCACCAGCAGGTCGATATCGCGATCCTGCAAGTACGCCAGCAGCAGACCCACCGAGGTCGGTTGGTCGTCAACCACCAGAATGCGGGCAATGAAATCTGACATAGCGGGTGTCCATCGAGCGTCTGCGCCCCGGGAATTGTGCCGCCTGCGCGGCACGCACGCGGGCCGCCACCCGCCGCTGCGCGCTCACGGCACAGGATTATGTCGGCGAAGCGCACTTCATGACCACGGAGCCGTCGGCCGGCCGCTACCGAAGGGGAGGGCTGGTACAGGGGAACCCGATGCCGAGGCTTTCCCTCAGCATCGGGTTCCGTCGGCTCCGCCGCCAGTGCACGCCGAAGGTGGCACAGCCTCGGCACGAGCATTGGGAGCGCAATGGGCGCGAGCTGGGAGTCGCCGGGCGGCAGGGGCCGTCGGACGCCGCGGCCGTCCGAGGGCTGGGACGCGTTCTCTGGTCGCTCGGACGCGCTCCGCGCAGCGACCGGCCTCACTGCGGACTTATCGAGGAGTGCAAGCCGAAAGAGACCCCTCGTGGGCCTTTAAGTGAGCGACCACGGCGAAGAGATTGTCGGCGCGCGGATTGCCCTCGTCGCTCAGCATGCGCATCAGGCTCTTGGGGCTCTTGTGCAGCTCCGCCCCCAGCGCCTCAGGGGCATGGCTCAGCCTCCTTTTCTTGCGCTGTTTGTAATCTTGCCAATACGCCTTCGCCTGGGCGATGCCGCGCTGCTGGCGCTGCTTCGTCCCGCCGACTAGCAGGATCACGAGCCGCCGGCCGTCCTGGTCGAAATACACCCGGTAGCCGGGGCCGAACTCGACGCGCCGCTCGGACCTACCCTCGCCAACCGGTTTCACGTCCCCGAGATTGCCGGTTTCGACCCGGGCAATTGCGGTGCGGACGCCAGGGTCGCGGACAGCGACGCCCCCGTCATCGCCGCAGGATCGCGATCCACCGATACAGGTTCAGCAGGCTCGCCAGCGAGGCCGCGACATAGGTCAGTGCCGCCGCCGTCAGCAGCTTGCGGGCGTGAGGTAAGTGGCGCTCAGGTAGGTAGTCGCCGTTCTTCAACGTTGGGAGGGCCCGCCGAAAGCTCGCGTCCCACTCCACCGGCAGGGTCACCAGATGCACCAGGGTGCCGACGGCGATGCTGCCGATGCCGATGGCCAGCATGGCCGCGCCAGAAACCGGCGAGCGGGTCAACACCGCCACCACCGGCATCGCCATCAGCGCGAAGGCCCCCAGCTTCTCCGCCACCATCGCAAACCGCGCCAGGGAGGTCCGCAACATGAGCGGCGCATACCTGCCGGCGTGCTGCATCGCGTGGCCGACCTCGTGCGCCGCCACGGTCACCGCCGTCAACGAGTGCCCGCCGTAGTTCTCCGGCGACAGCCGCACGGTGCGTGTCGACGGGTCATAGTGGTCCAGCCCCGATTCGCCCTCGTCCACGCGCACATCCAGACCCAAGTCTTTGATCAGCTTCCGCGCCACCGCGGCCCCGTCGTGCGGATAGAGATCGCCGGGTGTGTGGTACTGCCGCATCACCCGCCGAACCCAGAAACTCGGCAGAAAGACAACGGCCAGAATGATCGCGAACAGGATGACGTAGAACATCTGACCAAAAGAGCGCGACGACGACCTGTGGGTCCGGGCAGATATGGGTGCGCAAGCGCGCATATTCTCCCCGTACTCTCCGTGGATGCTCGATGACTACGCGATCCGACGGGGACAACCCCGCAACGGCCCTTGCAAGGGGACTTGTGGGGTGCATACCCGTCATACATGAGTTTTCGGCCGCGATGCACGCCGCTCACACCCGATCGCTGCGTTACAACGCCTCGCCATCGTGGTGACCCGATATCCCGGTCTGCCCCCACAATCGCCAATGTGCATGGCGGAGGAGGGCACGCTCCATGCCGCATGGTCGTAGGGCGAGAATGGTCCGCCACGCGCGCATCGCATGCGGTGCCTGAGCGCTGAAACGATAGGGGGTGAACGCGGGCCTGAGGGTCGACATCAACAGCCAAGGGCTAGGTCTCACATGAATACGATCACGCGATCCATTGTTTCGGGGCTCATCCTCGCCGCGCCCTTGCCGGCGCTGGCGGAGGTCGACTCCGTCGTCTTAGGCATGGGCTGCTTCTGGGGTGCCGAGAAGCGCATGGCCGCTGTCCCCGGCGTCATCGACGTTGAATCCGGTTACGCAGGCGGCGACGCCGCGCGGGCTGGTTACCGGGACGTGCTGGACCTGGAGCAGGCCATTCAGCGGGGCCGCACCGACGCGCGCAATCACGCCGAGGTGGTGAAGGTCACCTCCGATACCGATCAGGTGCCGCTGGAAGCGGTGCTGATCGCCTTCTGGGAAAATCACGACCCCACCCAGGGTGACCGCCAGGGCAACGACATCGGGAGCAACTACCGCAGCGCCGTCTACACCAACAGCCCAGCACAGCGGGCGGTGGCCGTGGCGACCCGGGACGCCTACCAGCAGGCACTGACCGCGGCGGGTTACGGGCCCATCACCACCGAGATCGCACCCCTGCGCAACTACAACCGCGCCGAGCGCTACCACCAAGACTACCTGGTCAAGAATCCGAACGGCTACTGCGGCCTCGGCGGCACGGACGTCGCCTATCCGGGCCAGCCGGCGCGGGCACGGCCCGAGACGCTCGACGTGGCAGACCTGAGCCGGGAGCGGCAGCTCATCGTGTTCGAGTCCGAGGACTGCCCCTACTGCGAGCTTCTCCGCGCCGAGGTGCTGGACGGCTGGTCGTCCGCGGTGCCGGTGGCCGCCACCTATGCCACCGAACCGCCGCACGGCTGGTCGCTCGAGAAGGCATTGTTCGCAACGCCGACTATAGTGCTGTTCGAGGACGGCCAAGAGGTCTCGCGCTATACCGGCTATAAAGGCGACAAAGAACGCTTCTGGCAATGGCTCGGCCAGCGTCTCATGACCCCGGAGCAGCGGCGCATTGCGTTCGAGCAGGGAACCGAGCGACCTTTCACCGGCTCGCATCTCGATGAGAAGCGCCCCGGCGTCTTCGTTGACCCCATCACCGGCGAACCCTTATTCCGCACCGATGCCAAGTTCGAGAGCGGCACCGGCTGGCCGAGCTTCTTCCAGCCGGTGGCCGGCGCGGTGACCCTGCACCAGGACAACGCCCACGGTATGCGGCGCACCGAGGTCCGCAGCGCCAGCTCCGGCATCCACCTGGGGCATGTCTTCGACGACGGCCCACCGCCCTCCGGCAAGCGTTACTGCATCAACGGCAACGTCCTGACCTTCCTGCCTGATTGAGCCGCGATGCGGCGCGGACGCAGCGGCGGATACAGCGCTCAGATATGCTGTTTCCGCGCACAGGCAAACGGTGGAGGACCGGTTTGGGTCAAAGGACCTGCGGCAGGCTGCCAGCGAGGGCAGGGTCAGCCAAGGGACAGGAAGCGGACCTCCGTCAGTCGGGCGCCGATAGGCAGGAGTCGGCCATCAGTGGACATCGAAATCAGCAAACATCGGCCCACGGGCTCACCACGCCTAGAGTAGAGCGCAAGCGCCTACGAAGCTGACGCTCGCGGTCCGCCTGGACGACGGGTCGCCGTCTGCGCTGACCCCCTGTATCATCGGGCGCCACCTCGGCAAGGCATGCCCTTCAGGGGGGTATCCGGAAACCGGATAATGACTTGTTGGGGCCGCCACTACCGACGAACTGCCATAACAGACCAACATCCTCCACCGGCACGGTGCAACATGAAACTCAAAGTTTTAGTACATCCCGCAGAAGAAGGGGGTTTTTGGGCCGAGGTTCCCGGATTGCCTGGATGCATCTCGGAGGGGGAGGATTTCCCTGGAACGTTATCGAATATACGGGAAGCGGCGGAAGGATGGATCGAAGTGGCTACGGAAAGAGCAATGTACGATGTGGACGCCCAGGTCGCTGAAATCGAGCTGTGAAAGCCATTTCTGGAAAGAAGCTCTGCAAGTTGCTCGAGTCCCGCGGTTGGTCTTTGAAGCGCATCAAGAGCAGTCATCACATCTACAGCCATCCTGAGAACGACACTATCTTGACCGTTCCTGTCCACGGCAATCGTGATCTGAAACAGGGAACCTTGTCGAGTCTGTTGAAGGCGGCCGGCTTAACAGAAGACGATATCTGATCGAGGTGAAAAAGAACCCGAGAAATAGCTACGGCTCGCTTGTTCGGATTTCCGTATTCACTCAATCAGAACGCCAAGAGATGGCCCAACTCGTGCACCAGCCCGACGGCAAGCTGCGGCCGTCGCTACGCGTCGGCCGCAGCTTGTCGCGGGTTGTGCTGAACGTTACGTCGGCTCTGGGTCGGTTACGGCCGCTATGGGACCCCCCCTGTCCGGCGTCCGCATCGGGTCGGGAACTGCCTTTCAGGCGCCTGCTGATTTCCGGCCGGTATATGTCCCATAACGGACACTCGCGGGGCGCCCTCCGACCGGCGGCTGTCGGTGGTGGCCGGACCCTTGAGAGGCCGATCTTGTCGCTGTGCGGTCACTGGCTGCGGTGGCAAGGATCCGGCAAAGAGTCCGGAAAGCGGACAGCGTCCTGCGCTGCTACCGAGACGCCTTCGGGCTGCTTGCCAACATCGATCGCCAACGCGTGCCGGGGGGAGGTTACCACGTCGTTTTCTGACGCTATCCTGGCGAGCGCTTCCGCAGACGGACGTCAACCGGACTCCGAACAGCGTTTCTGACCCGGCAGCCTCCGGAAACGCCGATGGCATAGGCGCAAGCAGTGTTGCAAACGCCTTTACGCAACACGTAACACGTACTATCCTCCGCTCGTGATCAAGAGCTTCGCCGACAAGGCCGCCGCAGCCGTTTTCTCGGGTCGCCGCGTGCGGAGTCTTCCGCCGGACATCCATCGCCGCGCCTACGCCAAGCTCCAAGCTTTGGATGCGGCGGACACACTCGACTTCCTGCGCGTGCCGCCCTCCCACCGCCTGGAGCAGCTTCGCGGCGACCGCGAGGGCCAGTGGAGCATTCGCATCAACGACCAATGGCGCATCTGTTTCCGCTGGGACGATCGCGATGCATACGACGTTGAGGTAACCGACTACCACTGAGGTCGGTGTACCCCTGAACATGAAGCGCAATCAAAGACCCATGACTATCCAACGACAGCACCTCGACCAGATCGACTTCTTCGACGTAGCCGAGGGCGCCGACCTGATGCCACCGGTCACCCCCGGCGAGATCCTGCGCACGGATTTCATGGAGCCCCTCGGCCTGTCGGCGAATGCCCTGGCCAAGGCGTTGCACGTTCCACCGAACCGGATCACCGCCATCCTGAATGGTACTCGCTCAATCACCGCCGACACCGCGCTGCGGCTAGCTAGGTACTTCAAGACCACTCCCCAGTCCTGGCTGAACCTGCAGAAGAACTACGAGCTAGAGGTCGCGAAGCGAACGGTGGGCCGAGCCATCGAGACCGAGGTTGAGCCCTATGCAGCCTAGACGCACGGAATCGGCGGATAGCGGCACCGCGCTTTGTCCTCGTCTGCCACGGCAGACTTGTCCCGCTCCTCTCGATAGTTGCTTCTGACTCTATGCCACTCCCAGGCGGCGACGTGGACATGGGGCAACCGTTACGAGCTGCGGTGGACCGTCCGTCAGTTCATCCGGCTGCTGACCGACGATGCCGTTTGGATAGAACTGGAGCCAGTTGGAGAAGAGGGCGAGCGAATCGAGTTTCGCCTGTGTCGTTCCGACGGTGAAACCGAGGCGCACCAAGTCAAGCGCCAGCAGGCCGGCAAGGCGCACTGGACGATCGCCGATCTGGCTCGGGCCCATGTTCTTGAAGGGCTTTGCAAGCACGCGCTGGACAACGACGCGGAGTTCGTTTTCGTCTCGACCCAACCGACCAAGTCTCTCCCCGAGCTTGGAGACCGTGCACAGACCATCACGGACTTCTCAACGCTTCTACAGTCCCTCTCTCTCGACTTAAGGAGCGACTTCGATGACCTCCAACGCCGCCTAGGGATCGACAGCGCTGAAGAGACTTGGCGTGCCCTTTGGCAGAGCCGTTGGATTCCTGAGGACGAGCGAGTTGGGTGACACCGTGCTAGCCCGCAAATCTCACCAGCGGATTGAAAAAGGGTGGCTCTCTCTGGCATAAG
>CAZGCI010000022.1:0-50885 GCA_964524185.1 uncultured Thiohalocapsa sp.
CCTGTGTCCAGCCCAGGCGTTCTCAGGCGGCGGTGAGATATGGGTAACGATATGAAGATCAAGCATGCCAACGTGCTCCTGAAGGTGGACGCGTCAGGCCCGGACTGGAGTGACGAGCAGGCTGGCGAGGCGTTCGCGTGCGCGCCGCGCACCGTGTTCAGTATTCGCCAGCGCTTTGTCGAACAAGGGCTGGAGGCGGCCTTGACGCGCAAGCCACGTGAGCGCCCGAGTCGCGAGCCCCTGCTCGATGGCGACAAACAGGCGCGGCTGGTGCAGATCGCCTGCAGCGCGCCGCCGCCCGGGCGCGCCCGGTGGACGCTGCAACTGCTCAGCGAGCGCTTGGTGGAGTTGGAGATCGTGGCGTCTATCTCCCCGCCGACAGTGATGCGCGCGCTGAAAAAAACGACCTTCAGCCGCATCGGCGCACGTGCTGGGTAATCCCGCCGGAGCAAGACGCCGAGTTTGTCGCCCGTATGGAGGACATTTTGGAGGTCTATCACCGCCCCTATGACCCTAAGCGCCCCGTGGTCTGCCTCGACGAGCAGCCGACCCAGCTGATCGGCGAGACGCGTCGGCCCATCGCGGTGCAGCCGGGCCAACCGGCGCGCTACGACTACGAGTACGAGCGCCTGGGCAGCGCGACCAACTTCATGCTGACCGAGCCGCTCGGTGGGTGGCGCAAGGTCAACGTGCGCGAGACCAAGACCGCGATCGACTTGGCACACGAGATCAAGGAGTTGCTGGACGTCGACTACCCCGACGCGGAGACCGTCGTGCTGGTCTGGGACAACCTCAATACCCACACGCCCGCCTCCTTGTACAAAGCGTTCGAGCCGGCCGAGGCGCGGCGCCTGCTGGAGCGACTGGAAATCCACTACACGCCAAAGCACGGCAGCTGGCTCGACGTGGCCGAAATCGAACTGAGCGTCTTCACCAAGCAGTGTCTCGCGCGCCGCATCAACAACATCAACACCCTACGCCGCGAAGCGAAAGCCTGGGCGGATGCCCGCAACTCCGCTCAGACCGGCGTGGACTGGCAGTTCACTAACGAGCAGGCACGCATCAAGCTCAAGCACTTGTATCCGCAAGTTACGCTGAAATGAGGTACTAGGAGGTTTGCACCGAGCGTCGGCGCATGCGCGTACTGCGCCAGGCGCCGTATTCGCGGCGGGTGCTGATCGAGCAGCACCGGGGGGCGTGCGGAAGACGGCGCTATGATGGAGCGCGCCTGCGTGCCAGGACCGCTGCCGGTCCGCCGGCTCTGTGCAGTGTTTGACCGCACAGGAAATCCGAAAAGTTGTTCTGGGAGGGACGGCTCCGGCTGCGCGAGTGAGCGCAGGCTTCTCAGGCTGGACGGCCAAGGGGAGCGAGCGTTCGGGTTGCGCGTGCCTCGGGCCGAAGCGGGCTGGGTCCCAGCTCAGCGATGCCCCGGCCGTGCCGCGGCTGCGAGGGGCGCCGAGGTAGAGGCCCTGCCGCAATGACTCGGGCGCTGCTCGCAGCGGCGCCCGAGGCAGGGTACGGCAGGTCGCGCTTGCGGCTAGACGCGACGACGGAACCCGAAGAGCATGCCAAGGCCGGCTAGCGCGCCGCCGAGGACGACGATGCCGAACGGTCCAATCGCTGGCACTGTCTGGGCCCGGGTCACGCAGGCCGAGCATACGTTACTCGACGTGCTGTCTGCAGTCGCGACGACGTCGTTGCAGACGGTTTCGCCAACGTCCAGCCCTGTGATTGTGGCTTGATACGTCACGTCGAGGACTTCGCCCTCTGCCAGCGACAGATTGGACCACGTGTACACTGGCGGCCCTCCGGCCGGATCACCCAGCGGCGTCACCGTACCCGCGTTTAACAGCATCTTTGGGTTCATGGTGTCGGTGATTTCAAGGCTGTCGAGGAAGTCAACATCGCCGGTGTTGCGGATCGTGAACGCAGCGGACACAACACCGTCGGCGTCGCTGAGCACGGCAGGACTCAGCGTCTTGGTGTCGCACTGGAGCGCAGGTTCTAAGTCGGTACAGGTGTACTCGACGGTGGCCTGGCCTTCGACGAAGGTATTGATGGTGCAGATTGAGTTGCCGGTCGTGAAATCACAACCGTCGTTGGCCGTCGCTTTGAACACCACATCGAAGTCAGAGTCAAAGAAGGCCAGCTCCGTGTCATCTGTAAATTCCCGCACCGGCGGCGGCTGGTTAAAGGTGTCGTCGAAAGACGGGTCGACCACCTCCGACTCTCCGCTAGACAACGTTACGTTGGTTTGAAATGGACCGGCGGTTGCATCGATTAATGCGTCCCCACCTGGTAGGCCGGGAACCTTGATGGACAGCTCCGTGAGCCCCTGTCTAACAACCGTCTCCGATGGAGACGTGTTGGACGTGTTCGTGACGTTGTAGTCGCCAAAACCCCTTGCCTGGGATGAGATCGCCACCTTGGTGAGTTCTTGGTTGATGGTGCAGGGGTTACCCGGCAGTTCTTTGGTCTCCTCCGTGTTGGTTGTTCTTACGCTGAAGACAACGGTCTCCGTCGTCGCTGCAGCCTGCCCCCAAACAAGCGCAACCGGAACGACCGACAGCGCTAATGCGGCGTGTTTGATGATCTGTGTCATGAACTTTACCTGCCTGTCGCGTTGTTTAACTGAACTGAACCAAGGCTCGTTGCTCGCGCCCGAAGTTGCGGAAGCAGCGCGATCGTGTTGTGCCTGCGCGGGCGGCAAACGGCTGAATGGCTACGCTCCAGGCGTCTGCCGACACTGTGTCAAGACAACCCACCCACTCGCGACCGACGTGTCGCAGCGCCTTTCCGGTGCGGCATTTGGCCGTCGCGACGTTTAGGCATTGTCTGCGCGGCACGCTGCGCATGTAACGGGACTTATACCACTGCGCCAAAATTGTAACGGTATGCCGTTTATTCCCTTACAAGGCTAGCCCATAACGCCCAGAGAAGCAAGATTGGGCGACACGTTGTCTGTGGCGTTGGAGAAAATGTCGCATCCCGTTGTTGCAGCGGGTCCGATCCTAACCATTCATGGCGAGGCAACCGTGCGCCGCCCACGTCACGTCAAAGAAGGGCGGCTAAGCACTTGCCGTTGCGGACACATGCCCATGATTGTTGGCATGCTGTCAGCCCCGGCTTCAGCGCCTGCGTGCACCCCGCCAAGGCGACCCAAAAACGGCTGCGCACGAGCCACTGTTGTAGCCAGTCGAGCGCTCCGGGCGCCCGCCCGCCGGCGGGTCGATCCCCGGCGGCGGTTTTCTAGGGTTGCATGCTCCAGCCGACGCTGTCGCGGCTGTCGCGACCGGCAAACCGGCGGAGGTCCCGAAACACACCCCGCATGGAGCCAAATAGGTTGTAGGGACTTTGGTACAAGTCCAGGCGGGCGCCACCGGCAGGATTGCGCGGCGGCCTGCCGGCATGACCAGCGCCCTTACACGCACCGAGCGCCCGCGCGGCTTGCGGTGGCGGAGCGTGCTAGGCGAGCTCAGGCGATTTCTGTCAACTTGCAGACCATCTGACTGGTCTTGACACCCGCCTTCGGCGTCGCGCTGGCGCTCCCTTGGCTTGCTATGCTCCCGCTAGCACTGCTTGCAAGACGAACGTCTCTCCTTCGTCTAACGGCCGGCGTCATCTGGTATGAACGTTTCCGGCAATCGCCTAAGGCGATCAGCCAGCAGGCCATAGCGCTCGCCCCCTGCTACAGTTAGGGGTTGCACCGGCAGCGCCGATCCAAGCGCCTGCCAAAAGGGCCCACAAGACGCACTGCGGCCTTGACCCCGGTTATGAGTGAGACGTTCCTGGTGGGGTAGAACATTCATGACGCTGACGGACCAACTCAACAGCCGCAGGGCGCGTATCGGCGTGGTCGGTCTCGGCTACGTGGGTTTGCCGCTGGCCTTGCGGTTTAGCGCGGTGGGTTATCGGGTGTTGGGCTTCGACGTCGACTCCGCCAAGGTGCAGGCCTTGAATGTCGGGCGCAGCTATATCGAGCACATTAGCGCCGGGGCGCTGGTGGCCGCAAGGCAGCAGGGCTTTCGGGCGAGCGGCGAGTTTTGCCACGCCGCAAGGTGCGAGGCACTCATTCTCTGCGTACCAACGCCCTTGACGCAGCATCGCGAGCCGGACTTGAGCTACGTGATCGACACCATCGAGTCGCTCTTACCCTATTTGCGTCCGGGCCAGATCGTATCCCTCGAGAGCACAACCTGGCCCGGCACCACGGATGAAGTGCTGCGCCCGCGCATCGAGTCGGTCGGCCTGCGCGTCGGCGAGGACCTCTTTCTGGTGTATTCCCCAGAACGGGAAGACCCCGGCAACGCCGCCTTCAGCACCCGCAGCATCCCCAAGGTGCTCGGCGGCGTGACGCCGGCCTGCCGTGACGTGGGGCTAGCACTATACGGTCAGGTCATTGACGAGATGGTACCGGTCTCCACCACCCGCACGGCGGAGATGACCAAGCTGTTAGAGAACATTCACCGGGCCGTCAATATCGGCCTGGTGAACGAGCTCAAGGTGGTCTGCGACCGCATGGATATCGACATCCACGAGGTGATCCGTGCCGCCGCGACCAAGCCCTTCGGCTTCACACCGTACTACCCCGGTCCCGGCCTCGGCGGGCATTGCATCCCCATCGACCCCTTTTATCTGACCTGGAAAGCACGCGAATACGGGCTGCACACCCGCTTCATCGAGCTTGCCGGGGAGGTAAACACCAACATGCCGCAATGGGTGGTAGGCAAGGTTGTGGATGCCCTGAATGAGCGCGGCAAGGCCGTGAGAGGCGCACGTGTTCTGGTGTTGGGCCTCGCCTATAAGAAGAACGTCGACGACCGCCGCGAGTCGCCATCGATGGTGCTGATGGAGCTGCTGCAGGCCAAGGGCGCCGAGATCAGCTACTCCGACCCGCATGTGCCGCGGTTTTTGCCGATGCGCAGGCACGATTTCGATCTGACGTCAGTGCCCCTGACGCCGGAGACTCTGGCGGCCACCGACTGCGTGTTGCTTGCAACCGACCACGACCGCTTCGACTACGCACTCATCAAGGCGCACGCCCCACTGATTGTCGACACCCGCGGGCGCTATCCGGAACCGGCTGCGCACATCGTGCGGGCCTGAAGCACGGCGTCGGCGGATCCCGCGGCGGACGCGCGTGCTGTGAGCGACCTAAGGCTACCTTAGGCGTACGGTGGATACCGCCCACGCTGCAGCGTGCCGGAAGGGCTTGCGAGATGGGTGCCGGTGCTGGGCTCGCCGCAGACGGAGTTGTTCACTGCATCGGACGCGCCGCGCCGGCGCGGAGCCTTTACGGCGCCCTGCGGTGGCGGTCGAGAATGGGCGGCGGTGGCCACCCTCAAACCAGAGATTACGCGCCAATCATCATGGACGTCACATGGAAGCGGTATCGACACCGCAGCCGCGCCCAGATGCCACGGCGAACGTTTTAGCTTCACCCACGCCCACTCGCCCGGCTGCGCTCAACAAGCGGGCCGATCAAAGCCTGGACGTAACGCAGGTATAGGATCGGCCAGATGATGAGTGGCAACAGCCCCGGCAGGATCATATAGGTGAAGTATTGAACGTAGTAGAGGGCTGCCCAGTAGCAATCGACGGAGCAGAAGGCATCCGCCGACACGGCAGGCGGCGCAAAACTGAACAGTGTCGCCGCAATCTTAAATAGAATGCTGGTCGTCTGGCCGAGGATCAGGAGCACGATGCCGAGCATGACACGCCACGTATGCCCTACAAACGTGGCGTCCGACGCCAGCGACAAGGCCAAAAACAGCGGCAATCCCGCCCCTAATGGTGGGGCATAAACCTGCAAACGCGTGGGCACGGCAGACCCAAGTCGGTCTTGCACCTGAACGACCAAGAACACACCGTGCTGCGCCACATCCGTCACCGTCTCCGGGAACAACACCCGCGACAGCAGCGCGGTGAGACCCGCCGCAGGCATCACAAACAGCGGCGCGAACGTCAGCCAGACCAAGTAAGCGCCCGGCAAAATGATCAGTAGGGGCGCAAGAAAGTCTCGGATCGTGACGCTGCTGGCCGCGGGCTTCACGTTGTGCCGAGCTGCCCGGGCGGATGACGGCGTAACTGCAAACCGCCGAGCCATAGCCACAGCATAAAGGTCAGCATGACGCCAAGGATCATGAGACCCTGCCACAGGTTATGGTGCACCCAAGTGAACACCGCCTGATTCCAGCTGCCCAGATACAGCAGACTCATGATGCGGATCAGATTCAAAGATTGGATCAGCACCAGCCCGAGCAAAAGCCCGAGGGCCCTGCGAAGATAGGTGGCAGGAAACGCGATGATGGCGGCCCACAAAACAACCACGGCGTCGACGCCATTACACTCTGCGTCTACGGAAACGGCGAAACCGGTCCTTGCGTCACGCAACACGTTGCCGGTCTGGGAGATCTCTCCATCCCATAGTGACACCAGCCAGTGGGTGGCCGCCGCCAGCACGGTCCCCCAAGGCTCCGAGACGACGTGTTTCACGGGCGGCAAAGTCAGCACAAAGATACCAGCCGCCAGCGCGCCTATGAAAAACAGCAGGAATCGTTTCATCGATGGGTCATGCAGTCGGTTGATCCGGTTTCAGGACACTGCAGCGCGCCCGGGATCACCCGGCCCCGCAACCGTACGTCAGCGCGCTTCGTCGCGCCGCCCGATTAGGACGCGTGTTCTCCTACTGGCGCTAGCCACAAGGAAGATATCCGCCACAGGCTAATCCTGGGCAGGCCTGCCCGAGCACTGCGGAGCCGCATCCCTGTCTGCGAGCGCCGTTTACCTAGCGTGCATCGCGCACGCACTCAGCGTTTCGATCCTCCGGCAAGCCGCTCCGCCACAGGCTTTTGCTTGCGCCGCGGTGCGGGGGACTGCCACCCCCCGTTCTCCGCCGCCCACAGCCGAGAGACCCCCGAGACGTACGTAAGGCGTCACCGGACCTAAGCAAAGCGCCAACCGGTGTGCGATCCAACCGACGCGACCGTGTCACGCACAACCCGCGCACGGCACCCCGTCAATAGAGCGTGAAAGCGGTCTCATATGCCTCGCTGCGGAATTCTCGATACCAGTTGTCATCGACCCAAAGCCAGGTTTCCGTCATCGTCACCTCCTGCTCGGGTCGTGAGATCGTCTCACCGGTGGTCGGCGCCTTGAATGGGCCAATGGAGGCCCGGACACGGCTCTTGACTTCGGCTCGTGCGCCAGTCACTGCCACGTCTTCGATGGAGGAGCTAGCGTAATTAATCCGGCCCATCAGGGGCAAGAATTCCGTCACCGCCACGCGGCTGCGAAAGAAGGGGTCATAGAACGCGTAGGCGTCTCCATACTCCTTATTGATCATCGCCTCCCAAAACGCGGCCACCCGCCGGCGCAGCTCGGGGTGCGCTTGGTCCGGCTCGTCTGCAGTCGTGCCCGAGCCTAGATCATCGCGCGGCCCGCCGCGCTGCTGGGCGGCACTGGCCAAGCGCGCCATATCCTCCAAGCTAAGGCTCAAGCGCACCAGGTGTTTCTGTCGCACCGCGTCGTCTACATACTGTTCAGCGAAGACCTGAAAACGGTCCTCGTCGAAGACGACCGCGGAGACGTCCGCGCGCAGCCCAACGTTCATGTCAGGCGCGTGTGGCAGGGGGACGTTCTCATACTGCCAGGTCGCGCCATAATCGCTGGAAAAGCTCGCGTATAGGCGGGAACGGATTTCCCGCCAGTCTTCCCAGACCACCAACAGGCTGCCTGGCTTAGAACCAAAGTCAAGCGACGCATGTCTCGCCCGAAACTGTTCGGCATGCTTGAGTGTACGCAAGGGCCGTGGTGGCATCCAGGTAGAGCCCCCATCGGTGGAGCGGAGTAGGTAGACCGTCTCCTTTGAAGGCGGATTGGTATCCAGTCGCCGCGCCGTGATGGCGAGTGCCAGGTGGCCCGGCGGCGCCGCCGCGATGTCAAGGCTGGACAGGGACATTCCGCGCAGCTTGTCGAAAGTGAAACGCTTCCAGCCGGCGCCCGCGTTGTCGGAGTATGCGCCTTCCAGCACCAAATCCTCTGCCGCTCCCGTCTCATTGGTCACCCAGAACACGAGCCAACGGTCGCCACTGTGCGCCGCACGCAGCGTGCCGGCGATGCCGCCCACCGTCGCAACCGTCACGGGTTCCGTGAAGGCAGCGGAGCCTGACGGGCGCATGCGGGCGACGATGCGCCCCGTGTCGGCCTGCGCGTCGGACTCCCAGCTGACCGTCATCAGCGCCCCCTCCGCATTAGTGGCCCCAGTTGGATAGATGCCGGGGAACAGACGCTCCACCGGCGACGCCTCGTTGGTTGGCAGGTGGACGCGGCGATGGTAAATGTGATGAACGGTGTCGGCGCCCGCGACAGGCTGCTCGCCCAGCCAGAGTACATCGAGGTCGTTGTCGCTCGCCAGCGCGACGATCCGCCTCAACGGCTGGGTACCGTCGCCCAGCTCCACTGGCGGCGGCTCAAGGTCGGTACCGCGGGCCAGGTAAAGCGCCTTGGAGGGGAGCTTGTCGCGCCAAAGCACCGCAACATCCGCGTCGAGTGCCGCAAGGGTGAGGCCTGAACGGGCCTCCCCGGCGCCTTGCGCGCCGGCGGGCTGTTCCTGCCCATCGGGCTTGCGGATCTGTAAGCTCCCCGCTGCGGCGTAGTAGGCCAGCCAGAGCCCCCCGCGGCCATCGAAGCGATAATCCCACGCGGCGCCAGAATCGAACGGCGCCGACGTGAGACGCTCCGGCATGGGTGCGGCCAGCAGTAACCCTGGGCAGCACGCCAACAATAAGAGCAGGCCCGGTACGGGGCGAACCCGGGCAGGGCGGAAACTAGTCATTCGGAATCACTCTCCTGTCGAGACGCGTCTTTGGTGCGGGTTTAGGACAGCTCAGCCATGCGGTTCACCGCAAACCGCGCCAGCTTACATAAAAAAGCCGCCCCTGTCAGGGGCGGCGAATCCGAAACGCGCCACGCAAGCGGTGGCGCATGATACGTGCCGCCACCGCGGTGGCGGCTCGGCGGGCACGTGCCTTCAGGCTAGATCAATCTGTATCACCAACAGCAGGTTGCAAACGGATGCCGTTGTTGTAGATGCCGGGACCCTGCAGGGGCTCGCCACCAAACGAGTCTACGCCGTACTCGACCTTGTAGACGATTGCGCCATCGACGCCTTTCCAGCCAGGTTGTGTCGTTGGGGGCCCCCCCTTGGCCGGGTTGTCGATTACGAGCTCAGACCAGCCGCCATCCGGCAGTTGTGCCTTACCGTCGTCGATGAGGGTAGAGGCCTCGACAACGCCGACGCAAACAACCTTCTTCTTGATGCCGGCAGAGACTGGTAGCTCATCGCGATCGTACGCAACGGCTGCTCCATCCGTGAACAACTGGATCTGCGAAGCGTAGTTGGAGACCTGCGGGGGCGCCATGTTTGTGTCGATGGGTGTCACCGTGAACTTGGTGATGATGTCGTCGCCCATGTCGTTCAGCGGCATGATGGCGACCTGGCTCGGGCTGGCGCTCACTTCGCCGGTGAAGTCGGCGTCAGGCGCTTCTTCGGCGTCTGACAACAGCGCCTGATAGCCCCACGCGGCACCCGAGGTCAGCTCCAGGATGAACATCTCGCCGCCGACAGGGGCGTCGTCCGCGTTGTCGACCAGGAGATACCCCCGGTGCGGGTCGAGGTCTTTGCCGAACGAGAACGACCCCGTGCTGGCGGGATAACCGGACACGCTGGGGTCATTAAAGAGGACACCCAGTGTGGTCTCACCGAACTTGCCGCCGAGATCGATCGTGTTGATGTCGTACTTACTGGTGGGGCGCCAGACATTTAGTTCCTTGCACCCGTCCTCGTGCGCCGCCGTGACCGGCTTGTAATAGAGACGATAGTGAAGGGCTTCGTCAAAAGGCCCTTTTTCCGGACCAATACCCATATTCATGGTGCTCACGATGCTGGTGATCGTGGGGCCATTGACGAGGAATGGGAAGAATGCGACGCCCGCCTGGGCGGTACCGATGGACGCAGCAGAGGCGCCAACGAGGGTTGCAACGGCGGCTGCGACTTTAGTCTTTTTGAACATGTTCATCTCCAGTGAGTTAGCTATCTCAGCGCGGGGCCAACCCGCTCCTGCATGGGCCCACAACCAAGGGGCGATTTGGGGGCCGTGTACCCACCGTCCTGGTAGGCCTAGGGATCCGAACTCCGGCGGCCGGTTACCCGCGCCCTTCGAAGCCACGACGGCAGCAGACCCGCCTGTCTGGCGCGACCGCCATCGTCTGTTCTCTTACACTGCGGACAAGGCGCTAGGCGATGCCAGCTTACCTATCTGGCGGCGTTTCGGTTAAGGGATCACAACGTGTCGGTGGCGTGGCGGCTCGCCACCCTCTACCGCCTTCGTGACCGAAGTTTAATCCTCACGGCCGCGTTGTCAAGGCACAACACGGTAAATTTTTCCGTGGTACCTGAGACATGTTGCAGAAATATGACCTCTGTCTCCAGTGGTGCGAAGCTCAAATCCGGCGAGCGAGCGTGTCATCCTGACGACACGGGGCCCTCGCCTGGCAAGCACTAAGGGACAGGGAGCGAGGGCCTGCGGAACCGCCCGCGGCGCGAGCCGAGACTCTTTGACCCTCGACCCTTCCCCCGTGCTGGCGCTAGCAACAGGAACGCGAACGCCCTGCGACAGGGCGACGCATCTGCAAACATCGGCGCGCCGTGGGCTGGTTGCCCTTGACGATGAACAGATAGTGGGCGCCGCGGGCAACCACATGCGCGGCGATCTTACGCTGGGTGCGCAGGGCGTCAACGGTGATGGTCTTGCCGGCGATGTTGAGCGCGTTGAGCAGCGGGCTGGCCATGCCGGTCTCATTGGTCTGCTTGAGCCCGTCGGTGGCGCCCACGGGCAAGGCATTGAGTTTTTTGGGCTGAGCCGGTCTGACGTTGGTATCCGATGGCACCGAGGGTATGGGTTGGACGCCCCTGCTCGTTGATGGCGTTGCGCATGGTCTTGCCATCGAGGGCCAGACCCTCGTCGGCGCCGGCCGTCTGCGCGGTGCACGCTTGCAGGGCGCCACCGAGGCGCTCGGGCGGGATGCTGATCAGCAGGCCGCGGAAGCGGGTGCGGCTAGGCACCTCGTAGCGGCCGTTGCGGTAGCGGTAGCGGCAGCGAAAGCGTGCCCGCGCCCGCTGGCTGAGATCCTCGGTCCAGGCGGCGATGGCCATATAGCCGCGCGCCCGGCACAGCACCGCGCCGGCGGCCATCGCCAAGGCCGCGGGCAACGGATGACGCCGCCCCTGGCCGCGGCGTGGATCGGGCACCTCGGCGAAGCACGCCGGCAGTGAGCGCGTTTGATCAGCAGTCAACAGCATAGTCGGGGCTCCATGGTGGTAACGGGAGTCGGGGAGGGGCGCGCACAGGCGCGCACGCGCGTTGGCGATCAAGGCCCGCACAACCACCCGCTTGGGCGTGTGCGGGCGGTTGCTGTAGCCGGCACAGGTGCGACGAAAGCCCCGGCTCTCGCCCACCGCCAGCCAATTGGCCGCGCGGTAGCTGGCGCCGTGGATCGACGAAGGTCTCCAACAACCACAGCGGATGACCGAAGCGCGCTTGCCAATCGGCGCTGACCCGCCGCTCCCGCCGCGCGAGCAGGCGCGACGCGAGGTTGGGGGCCTGCGCCCCCGGCAGGATGAGAGAGCGGGTGTTGTTGCCGATCAGATGCAGCCGATGGCAATGGTTCAAGCAGCTTATTCAGAACACACGCTTGCCCCTAAAAAGCGCAATTGACCGCTTCAGGGTGTTTTGACGGCTCTGTGCTGCCTGCGAGTTTGGCGCGCTCGACACGCCACCCAGTGGGTGCGCCGCGCGAGGCTCGCCTAATGACATCCACTAGTTCACGCCCCCTGGGGCACGCCCCGCGGGGCGTCTGGCAGCTGACAACGCCTCGCACTAGAGCGACTAGTCCTCGTCGTTGTGCCTTGCCAGCCCGCATGAGATCAGGCCCGCGGGACGCACCCTGACGACCGTCCAACTGCGCTTTTTAGGTTGACGGGCACGGTACCCCGCGCGTGAGGGGCAGTCCGGGGCATCGGGGATGACATGCGCCCCCGGCGTTGGGCTTGCGCGAGACCCGTTCCGTCCTGGCTGGTCGACAGGCATCAGTCAAGCCCCTGCCGACGGGATGGAAGGTATTAGAGACCTCAGACGCGGTGGCAGTGCGAATCCCTCCGTCCTATTCACTAAGGGGCTCTATGATCCCTCGGACTTGGCACCGGAACAATCAGATCAGGGGCTTACCATATACTTCCGGACCTCTCTGTATCGACCTTATTTAACCGTCTGATTTTATGAATCTTGTGTGGATTCCCCGCGGCAAGAGTCGCGTCGAACCGCTCGCTTGTGGGCTACGTCGCGCCGCTTGAAGGCGCTCGCTGCCCACGCAAGCGCCGCCACATCCTCCACGAGAGGCTCATTATTGCCATCACCGCGATCCTGTGCGGAGCCAACGGCTGGGTGTGGATCGCCCAGTTCGGGCGCTCCAAGCGGGCCTGGTTCCAGGGATTTTGGAAGCTGCCCCATGGGATACCATCGCGCATTGCCTTCGGGTGCCTGTTCGGGCTGCTGTCGCCGGCGGCATTCGACGCCTGCTTTCGCGCGCGGGTGGAGTCAATTCGCGCATTGCGGTCCGGCGAGCTCATCGCGGTCGACGGCAAGACGCAGCAAAGCCCGCATAACCGCGGCGCCGGACTGGCGGCCTTGCACGTCGTTAGCGCCTGGGCGGCGAGCAACCGCCCAGTGTTCGGGCAAGTCGCCACCAACGCAAAGTCCAACGAGATCACCGTAATTCCGCGCTTGCTGGCACTGTTGCACATCCAAGGCAGCTGCATCGTGACCATCAATGCCACGGGCTGTCAGGCCAAGATAGCGGCGTTGATCATCACCCGCGGTGGTGACGATCTGCTGGCGCTCAAAGGCAACCAAGGCATGCTGGCCGCGGCGTTCGAGGAGGCCTTCATCGACGCCGACGCCAAGTACGATGACGGACTTACATCGCAGGCCCTCAAGACGCTCGAACAGGGTCAAGGGCGTCGCGAGCGGCGGTGTTACCGCACGCTCGGGCAGCTTGACGGCCTCTCCAACGGCGCAGCATGTCGGACCTCAACAGACTCGCCATGGTCGAGTCCGACTGCGAGCGCGACAGCAAACTCACCAACGAGACAAGCAACTACAACCGCAGCATCGGCCTCGATGCGCAGACCTTCACCGGCGGCCGTGTGCGGGCGCCGGGGGATCCAAATGGGGCATCGAGAACAGCTTGCACTGGTCGTTGGACGTCGCCTGCCGCGCGGACGAGTCGCGCGTGCGCGACGGTCGAGTCGGCCGCGGGAACTGCCCCCTTAACCGCTCGCAGAACCCCGCGTAAGCCTCTCGACGCACCGGGCTCCTGTTGTTCCAACCACGAAGCCGCCGCGCCCGCACCAATGCGGGAACAGTGCCGGCAACCTGCGCTTGAGGTGATCGGGCCAGGCGAAGGCTCGGTGTTTGTGACCGCGCAAGCGTTCGCCTTTGCGCATGGCCCAACAAACGATGGAGTGGTCGATGTCTTCAGCGACCGTTTGGAACTCCGATCCCCGAAAGCGACAGTTGTACGCCATTCAGCCGCGCACCGGAGGCGCCAACAGCGCGGCGAGCTGCTCGACGGCAAACTCGCCGTGCTTGAGCAAGCGCTGTGGACGCAGAGACCGACCGTCGCATGGCCGTCATCGCCTGACGGCTTCCTACCAGGGTTAACCCGTCGAAGATGCGCCCTTGGCGCATGGCCACGCGCCTTGGCCGATTAGGCGTGGCCAAGGCACTCGAACTGAATGCACTCGTGGCGTTGCGTTCGCCTGCTCTCCCCGCAGGACACCACCCGGGTCTTCTCCGGGTGCATCTCCAGGCCGCAGCCGCACAGCCGAAATGATGACGCAGTGCTTTCAGCAGCAGGTGATGATCGATGTTGTCGAACAGCCCGCGGCTGTCGTACTCCAGTACCCAGTCGCGCTGCCAGCAGCGCTGGCGGGTGATGGCAATTGCATCATGGGCGGATTTGCCCGGCCGGTAGCCTTAGGCGTCGGCGTGAAACGCCGGCTCTAGCGAGGGCTCCAGGACCAGGATGACCGCCGTCTGGGCGATGCGATCGCCCACGGTGGGTACACCCAGCATCCGCGTGCCGCCGGACTGCTTCGGAGTCGGCACGGCTTTCACCGCCGGCAGGAAGTCGCTCCCCGACGCGAGCCGGTTCCAGATCCGGTAGAGAGTGCGGTTTCGATCTGCGTCGAAGGCGTCGATCGAGACCGCGTCGATCCCCGCTGCTCCTTGGTTGGCCTGCACGCGCCGGTAGGCCTCCCACACCAGGCGCTTGGGAATCTCAAACGGTTTTGTCGCCATCAGCGGTTCATCCTCCCGCAGGTGTTGACCCAAGATGCGACTGGAACAACCCGCCCCCTTTGCTCAGCACCCATGACAGGCGCGTCAACGCTCATACGGGACGGTCCGGCCTCGAACCATGCATCGGTACTCTGTGTCTCGCTTTTCGCGACTTGGCAGGCTCCCTTCGCATCACGATCCGAGTTCCCGCAGTTCCACCGCAGCGCCTGAATCGAGCTCGCGCCCGCTCTATGCCGGACACCGCCCATCCAGTCGGCAGGCGCCCGATGGGCTGGTCGCGGGGGTCGTTGTGGTCCCCGGTTTTGATGTCAGCTATCGGTTTCGACACCTCAACGAGGGTTCGTGGTGACTCGCCGTCTCGATTCATACCTGACGCACCACGTGGATGCGCCTTCTCCCCCGACACTCACGACCACGGTCTTCAGCCAAGGCCGCTCGGGGGTGGTTTGGAGCCAGCCCCCGCAGGCAGACTCCGGCGGGTCGGTCCCGCCATCGCTTCGGCAGCTTCTCATGCTGCCCGCTCAGCTCCGTGCCGACCGAAGCCGCATTGCTGCGGCGCACACAACGCCCGCGAAAACCTGGCGGTCCTGCTCCACGACGCGCTGACTCGACTCAACACGACAACACCGAGTTCGGCATCGCCAACCAGCACCTGCACGCCGGCCGGGACGACACCTATCCGCACAAGCTGCTCTTCGAACGACCCGAACGGGCGGCAACAATGTAAACTCCAGTGTCTTCGACTATGCGTGTTGGCTGATGCGATTGCCCTCGACTCGACACCCCATGCTGCACCATGCTCTGCTGTCCGCGGTGGCACTGTTTGTCGTCACCCTCAACGCCGAAAGCGCACAGATCTGCCGTGAAGACATCGCCTCGACAGCGCCGGAGAGCCGGTACCAAGCTAACGGCGACGGCACGGTGACGGACTTGTCCACGGGCCTGATCTGGAAGCGCTGCGCGGAGGGGCAGACAGGCGCCGACTGCAGCACCGGCATCGCGCAGACCTTCACCTGGTATCAGGCCTTGCAGCGAGCGGAATCCGCTGTGTTCGCCGACAGCGCGCGCTGGCGTTTACCGAACAAGGACGAGCTGGCCTCGCTGGTGGAGCGGCGCTGCATCAGCCCGTCCATCAACACGCAGATCTTTCCTAACACACCGTCGAGCGTTTTCTGGTCTTCGTCGCCCTATGCCTACAGCCCGGACCGGGCGTGGCACCTCAACTTTCATGCTGACGAAGTCTACAACGCCGACAAGAATTTCCAGAGCTACGTTCGTTTGGTGCGCGAGAGGGAATGACATCGTTTGTTCTGACGCGAGAGGTAGCCGAGTAGGTGAACAGTGCAGCTGGGTGAGAGGCCCTAGCGTTGCTCACGCTCGGCATCAAACCCTGGGATACCTTGGCTTTCCCTATCGATTGATCGGCTCCTAGATGCCACGCAACGCAAGCTCGCGTCGAGCGACAGCCGGGGCGGAGGGCGAGCTGGGGTCTGTGGCACGCGTCGCACTGAGCCGCGCTCCGCGCGCTTGCCAGAGGATAGTCAAGTGTGTTGGTCCAGCGCTGGTCACGTCGCGCTGTGTGCGGTGTTATTGGAATACGACTTTCTTGCAGGCCGTGAGATTGGGGCTGTTGCGGTCGGTGGGATCGGCGTTGGGGATGGTGCTCCCGAGGCGGCATAACTTACGGGTCTTGGTCGAGCGCAGACCACTTGCCTCGGCGCGCCCGTCGGGATTCTGGCCCTAACCGTGGCGCTCGCGAGGGCGGGAGTGTTTATTGACCCGGGTGGACCGATCGGCAAACAGGCTCAGTGCACCAATGGACTCCTGATTCGCGCGCCCGTTGGTGAACGAAAACACCGTCACTGAGGGAACAACGCATGAACCACACTCCCGGCGGACTCTGGACGGCAACGACCTTTTTCAACCCGTTAGGTTGGCGCCGTCGGACAGAGAATTACCGGAGCTTTCGGGCACGAATCGGTACGCCTCTGCTTACGGTGGAATGGCATCCGTCAGGGCACTTCATACTTGAGGATAATGACGCGGATCTGATCATCCGCGTCAGCGGTGGTGATCTGCTTTGGCAGAAAGAACGATTGCTGAACATTGCGTTCGAGCATATACCCGAAGCGGCCGAGGCGATCGCTTGGGTCGACGCGGATGTCGTCTTCGCTGATCCGAATTGGGCAGAGCGTACCATGGCGATGCTGGACGAGCACGACGTGGTGCAACTTTTTTCTGACGCCCTATTCATGCCGCCCGACCAGGACATCCCGTCCCGCCCGGAAGACGCTCGCGCGCTTTATATTCATCGGGGGCTGGTCGCGGACATCGCGCAAGAAGAGAGCGCCGCGGGCCGGGCCTCCTACATTTCCCGCGAGCTGGCAGACCGAAAAGCCAAGTTCGAGGCGCCTCAAGACCACCCCAGGCGTTCAGTTTACTCAACGGCCGGTCTCGCATGGGCTGCCACCAAACACTGGCTTGCCAGCGTCCGCGGCCTACCCGACCGCTATATTGTTGGTGGTGGAGATACACATATGGCCTACGCACTGCTTGGCTACCATCGAGAATTGGCGGATGTGCACCGTCGCGTTGGCATCTGCAGGTATCACGATCCAGAGCTCGGGGCTTGGGCGAAGCGAGCATCTGAACTCGGAACTCGCCTGGGCGCAATGGACGGAACTCTATACCACCTCTATCACGGGGAGCGCGCCGACCGACAATACGGCAAACGCTACTTCATGATGGAAACAGTAGGCTTTGATGCGAGCCGTCACCTCGAAGTGCACGACACCGGGGTTTGGCGCTTTTCGAGCCAGGCCCCCAAGCCACTTCGCAACGCACTCGCGGAATTCTTCCAAGCTCGCCGCGAGGACGGCCCAGGGGCCGCCCCAGAGGCGAAATTGGGTTGATACTTAATAATCAAAACGAGTGAGCCGAAGCCACTCGCTCCGCTGACTTGCCTGACGATCCTGCTTCGGCCGCAACGCTGGGCGTGGGCTCTTTGTGAGTGCTTTTACCGACGCGTGGATGTCGACTCGAGGCGACCTGGCGCACTCGGGAACGATAGTCGTAATTATTTTTAGCACCCCTGCCAGGCAGCAGCCTGGGTGCGTAAGCTCGTGCCATGCATGAGCATGTCGACGCAACCACCAGTCCTGATGGGCCGGCGACGGAGCTGGAGCGGCTGCGTGCGGAGAACGCCGCCCTTCGGGCGTTGGTGGAGCAGTTGCAGCAGCGCATCGCCGAGCTGGAAGCGCGCCTGAACAAGGATAGCCACAACTCCAACAAGCCGCCCTCCTCAGATTCGCCGCTCAACAAGCCGCCGCCGCGCTCGCAGCGTAAGTCGGCCGGGCGCAAGCCGGGCGGGCAGCAGGGCCACCCGGGCGCCACGCGCGAGCTGGTCGAAGACCCCGAGGAGCGTGTCATCGTTGCGTTGCGTGGTACCTCCGCGTGCGGGCGCTGCTGCGCGGAGATCGCCGCCGAGGTCCTGCCCGAGCGCCGGCAGGTCATCGAGTTGGAGATCCGCCGCAAGGTGGTCGAGTACCGCATCGTCGCCGGCACCTGCGCCTGCGGGCACACGCACCGCAGTGACTTCCCCGAGGGCGTCGCGGCACCGGTGCAGTATGGGCCGAGTGTCTCGGCGCTGGCGGTCTACCTCACGCAATACCAGCTGCTGCCCTATCAACGCACCGCCGAGCTGTTGGCGGAGGTCGGCGGCATTCCCCTCTCGCCCGGCAGCGTGCATCGCGCGGTCGCGGTGGCGGGCCACCGGCTCAAGCCTATGGAGCAGGCCATCCGCGACGCGCTCATCACCGTCAGCGTCGCCCACGCCGACGAGACCGGGATACGCGTCGGCACCAAGCTGTACTGGCTGCATGTGCTGAGCACCCCCGCGCTGACGGCCTACTTTCCCCACCCCAAGCGCGGCGCCGAGGCGCTCGATGCCTTCGGCCTGCTGGAGTTGTTCACCGGCGTCCTCGTGCACGACCACTGGTCCGCCTACGAGCGCTACGCTTGCTTGCACGCCTTCTGTAACGCCCACCACCTGCGTTTGTCTCAAGCCCTGGCTGAGACCATCCCCAGCCAGCAGCGCTGGGCCGAGGCGATGATTGCGCTGCTGTGCGAGGCCAACACCTGCACCGCCGACGCACGCCTCAAGGAACTCAAGGCCCTGCCCGCCGCTGTTAGCGGCTGAGCGAACCTGCGCATAAACGGTGAACAGTTCAACGACGCCGGCCTCTCGCGCTTCGCGACCGTCCGTTCCTACCTCTCCACCCTCCGTAAGCAAGGCGCCGCCGTCTTCCAAGCCCTCGTCCTGCCCTTCCAGGGCAGCCCGCCCATGGCGAAGCTGGCATAGCTGAGTAGCTACCGATAGTCATACTCCTGCTGCGGCATGATCGCTCCTAAGGCCATCGCGCCCCCATAACGCCTTCGCCGCAGACTTGACTCAGCCGCGACGTCACTGACGGCAGCGTCAACGTCAGCCAGCAAGCTCCACGCGGCTGCTCGGTGGCGAGTTTCAAGCCAGTGACGGCGGCGCTAAAGGCCCGTCGCCTTATGACCGCAACTCATCTGCATTGGCTGCGAACACCCGCTATGATCCCAATCGACACGAGCTTCTGCGGTGACGAGATCATGGCCTGGCGCCGGCACAGCGCAACTGAAGTGCCTAAGCCGCAACCGGTACCCGAAGATCGTTACTGCGGCTGCGCCGAGGTCGCTTCTCCACAGGCCTCGCACCGCACGGCAAGATTGGGCAACCGGTCATCGCGGCTGGCTAGCACCACTCCTGCATTATTGTGCGCAGCAACAGGGTATTTCGAGAGGCAAGGCACTCCGGATGCACGAAGCGCTCCTTGCGGCCCCAGTGTCACTCCAGCCACCATGGCGACAGACCGCGAGGCTATGTCATCCCGAACTGCCGCGATTCGAACTGACGGCGCTGACCGGACACGGCTCCCGAATCGCCGGCCGCGATCACGATCACGCGCATCCTGGCTGACGAGGCCCGGGGCAGCCTCGGGGCACCTCGCCCTTCTTTCTCATGGCCGTTCGCCGAACAGTCCCCTCAATAGTGAGCCCATATCATGAAACGGATTCTCCTGTATTCCTTCGACAATGGCACTCTTGGGCACGCACGCCGAACCGTGAATATAGCCGGCGCGATTTGCAGACGATGCGAGAAAGCGATAGTCCTTGTTGTGGGTAATTCCAGCTTCTACGGCAAGATGGGGCTGCCGAAGCGCGCCGAGTTGTTGCGCTTACCTTCTTTGGCGCGCGAGCGCTCCGAAAAGGCGACCTATGTGTCTTCTAGTTGGGGGAACTGCGGTGAGTGGTTCTGGAAAATGCGCCAGAAGATACTGCGTGAAACTATATTGGCAATGGAACCAGATGCAATTTTAGTTGATTACAAAGCGCCCGGAGTGAATGGTGAACTAATTGACGGGCTTGAAGCCATAAAAAGTGCTAAGCCTGCGTGCCGGATCTTTTTTGGACTGCGGGATCTGCCGGACTCGCCCGAAAAACGCAAGCCAAATGGCGGAGGGATGGAACCTACGACCTCTTGACTACGCTGTACGATGAGGTGCTTGTCTATGGCAATCCCTTTGTCTTTGACATCGTGGAATCACATGGTCTCCCGGCGCGCACAAGCTACATGGGGTATGTGTTGCCCTTACCCTTGCGTGAACCCAGGACTGCTGCAGAAAACTCTACGCCACGCGTGCTGGTAACTGGTGGCGGAGGCAGGGACTTAGAAGCGCTGGCGAAAATCGTTGTAACTGCACAGCAAATACTTCCTTTAGACCGAAGACCCTTGGTAGAGATATTGACGGGCCCATACTTTCCGGAGCTTGCCAAGCAGCAGCTTGCTCATAGACAGCATCAGGGTATCTATTTGTCTGAGTCAGTCCCCGACGCGAGGCTGCGAATGCGGGAGGCCGACCTGATCGTGTGCCAGGGAGGGTATAACACGGTTCTTGAAGCGTTATCGATCGGCAGGATGCCTGTCGTGCTGCCCCGCATGCCGGCCAAGGGGGTTGATGTGAATCTTGAACAGTATAAGAGAACAGAACGCTTTTGTGAACTTGGGCTTGTGAAGATGATCGCGGCGGGCGAAGACCCTTTACCCATTCTGATCGAAATACTGTCTGGCTTGGATCGCAGAGAAATTGATGCAATGCGGCCTTCGCGGGATGGCCTTTCACTAGTGTGTCAGGATGGCGCAGCAACTGTGGCCGATCACTTAATATCTATGCATTGATGACTTCATATGATTTACCGTTGGAGCCAAGTAGCCGCATCAGGCGCGCTGCCTCCTTACTCACTGCTCTAATCGAATCATCCATCATATCGATCCTGTCGAATAGTTGTTGATCTCGTTCGAGCCTAGATCGCAGGGAGCTGCCAAAGGCTTGCCGCAGTACTGTGCCAACATTGAATTTGCTGAAGATTCCTTGCGAAAGCTGACGAATATTGCGGTCGCGGAGGCCGGATGTTCCATGCATGACGAGTGGTATGCTGCTAAGACCAGCGTATTCCTTGGCTAGGTCGATATCTATGTCGCATCCTTGGCGTGTGCAGCGATGAATGTTGCCGACCGATATCGCCAGCGCATCGACGCTGCATTCACGAAGGAACCTTTGCATTTCCAACAATTCGGTCCGTTTTCCAGCAGCAGCGGTGTCCGGCGCGTCAGGCACGACACCGACGGCACCTTCAACTGGGACGTTGACGGAATGTGCGAATGCAACCACCTGGCGGGTGCGTAAGATATTGGTTTCTAGGTCTTGGTGGGAGCCGTCGTACATGACTGAGTTAAAACCGGAGCTGGTAGCTCGCTTGATGATCTCCAAATCATTGGCGTGATCCAGGTGGATGCACACAGGCACGGGGGAGTGTGATGCGAGATGGGTAAGCATCGCCCCGATAATCTCAATAGGCATAAACGCAGCGAATTTCATGCTGGCGCCAAGAATAACGGGGGACTTTTCGCGCTCGGCAGCTTTGATTATAGCCAAGGCATCCTCGTAGCCATAAACATTGAAAGCTGCAATGCCGAAGCGGTGGCATTCGGCATGCTTGAGCATTGTGTTGAGGGAGCAGAGCATGTACAGCATCCTCCTGGCTGGGAAAGTGAGCCTTAATAATACGAAGCTGGGCAATGGCGGGCGTCCCCTGTGCCAGGCTAGTTGTCGTCGCCACCCTATTGGACTCCAATTGCAGCGACCCCCGAAGGCGAGAGACCCGTGCCAAGACATTTGAGCGAACGCAAACGCGCAGTGCTGCGCAAGATGGTGCCGCGGCACTAGGGAGCGCGGGCGGAGCTGGGCGCCGAGGACAGCATCAACTCAGCCGCCCTCCACAACTGGCGTTCTCACCGATCTTGGTTTATTGGTGCCGCTCTTGGAGAGCGGTGTAGTTCCGCTCTCGGATGCATCTTGCCCCACATAACCATAACGATCCAGAATTTTCCCTGCAACGAAACTTAAGTATCGATAATCATGGGAGGAGAACATGCCTTCGCCCCTAGCGTAATTTCCCTTTCGCACGAAGGTATAATCAGGATTAGCGCCTGGCTTACGGGGCAGGCCTTCTTGCGCTTCAATCCTCTTCATATTATCGAACGTCGATAGTGCGACGGCCGTGTTCAGTATATCGTCATGCAGCCCTACAGGAAAAAGTGTTGCCATTTTCTTTAGTTGAGGAAGTGGGTCGCGCAGGAGGTCTTCGTAACAAATCAGGAGATGCCGTTGCCGCTCCCAAGATTCTACGTGTCTGACCCATGCCGGGAGTCCAACGTTATTATCGCGAATAGAAGTTGAGAAGCTACCGATGTCTCGGCTCCATCTTCCATGCAGGTAGTCATAATAGGAGGCCATTACATCTCCAGGGTGTCTCAATAGGTAGACCGCCCGCCCTATTTGTCCCGTGTATTCATGGTGGATCGCGACCACGCGCGGCAGTCCCGGAACCGTTGGTTGCCCTTTCGCCTCTTTTGGTATTAGTTTATGGACATTAAGGAAAGTCACCTGGGTTTCTGTCGCGCCAACAGATCGGAGCATTGTGTTCGCCAACAAGAAGAGCACCCAGTTCCGGCCAGATTTTGGGAAGGAAGCGATAAGGATATCTGATTTCCGAAAGCCTTCTTTTCGCCAGGGCGTGCTCGCGGAAGGCAAAAGTTTTTCAGATTGAAGCATTTTCTTCACTGCCGGAGAACAATTAGCCAGGGAGAATGGCCAGGCTGCCCTGGTTTGCCGAGCATTGGTTGAGCGTGGCGGCTAGCAAGGTGGGCGCGCCGTCAACACGGACCGGCGCGGCTGGCGGAGGTGGTGGGCAGTGCAGACGTGCTTTTCTGGATGGTGGAGCCAGCATCCGGGATTTACCGGATAGGTGGACCAAAAGCCCTGTTGCACCCGCTCCCCCAGCAGGAAAGGGCGATCTGGCGGAGCACTGATCCAACGCGACGCCTGGCTCGGCCCGACCGGGGGCATGGCAGTCCATTAGGAGCTATCCCCTTGCCTTCACACTTGTTGAGGCGGTCTGTCAGTGGGCGAGCTAGGCTTCGCGACGGCTCGCGAAGTAGTCCTTGACAAGCCCGCGGATAGCGTATCCGGCCGCGTGAGTCCACGCCCAGCTGCCGTTGCTCGCGACCTTTAGGTGTCGCTCTGGGTCGAAGCCAGAGCGCGCTAATGCCAGGTGTCGGGCGTCGTAGTGGCGATCCGCATAGGCGCCGTGCCAGAGGTGGAAGAGGTCGCAGGCAATGAACGAGGGTGCGCCGGCGGCAGCGTCCGCAAGGGATTGAGCCCAGCGGCGGTAGTGCGCGAAATGCGAGCCCGTCATCGGGCGATGGGCAGCTAGCGCCTCGGACAGACCAAAGCACGCCAGCGCGAACGCCTTATCCCCACCGCCGATAATGCAAGCATCGTAAAGGCCGGCGCGCCCTACGACACTGCGTTTTGCGGCCCAGGCCTGGCCGTGCGAGACGGGTATGCCAGCCACTCCAGCGGCAGCGGCTGCGCGAGTCGTCTGTTGCAGCGGCAGGCTGTAGCCGCCCGTCACGAATAGGCTCGTGGCGGACTGCTCGCGAAAGATGCACCGCGCCTTGAGCTGCTCGAAGTCAGGAGGATCGGGAAACGCGAAATCTGGGCCGAGATGGAAAGCGGATTCAAAGAGCTGGACGATCGAAGCCCCGGCGTCCATGGCGCTGATGGCTTGGGCAGGCCAGTCCGGCTGCGCGATGATGATGTCGCAGTCGATCCACGCGACATGGCTTGCCGCGGCAGGTAGGGCGCCGATGGCAAGATTCAGCAGTCGCTCTTTCTGCCAGAGGAAGCTTTCGCCGCTCACCTGTAGCAGGATATCGGCCTCGCTCGCGCAGAGCTCGTACGCGCCCGTAGATGACAGCTCTACGGCGAGCAGCGGTGTTCCAAGGTAGTGGCGAAAGGTCTGAAAATGCTCGCGGCGTCGACGTGAGCCTGTTGGGTTGTAGTAGGACGTCACAGTCCAAAGTGAGGGTTCGCTCATCAATCTCTGCTTTTTGCTCGGCTGTTTTTGGGTCAGCCAATCAGACCAATGAAAGCTAGTGGGGTTAGGCGGGCCCGTCGGAACCTCGCGCGGCGGCGGTGAGGTCAATCCACGCTGGCCGTCCAGCCGCCGCGGCAACGTCGCCGCGGTGTCGTGCAAGAATGAACGTAAGTGCCTCATTAAGCCCGCTTAGCTTTGCAGCCCGCGGCAGCAGCACGGATCGCACCATCGCGGCCGCGCCGGCGTGCAATGCTCGAATCGCCGCCTGGCGGTTCTCGAAGGTGCCGACACCGCGGGACGTGCGCAGCGAGAAGCCAGAAAGCTGCACCACGTCAGGGTGTAGCTCGGCTGCAGCCGATCCGAAGCCGAAAGTGATGGCATGGGCGCCAGGGCGAAGAATCTGGGTGTTGAGCCAGAGCGGTATGGAATTGCCAGAGGAGGCGTCGAATATGAGATCAGGCCCATTGCGCCCGAACGCTTGGTCGACTGCCAACGCTAGCGTTTGACCCTGCCTGGCCATGGCTGCATCGTCATTGAGCCCGGCGGACCGCCGGTCCAAGACGACGCCGTCTATGCGGCTAGGATCCAAGGCGGTTACGGATGCAACACGGTCGGGATCAAGATCCGCGACGAGGATGCGGGTGTGCGGGTTGCGTCGCAGTAGAAGCCACGCCGCGAAGTGGCCTGAGTACCCCGCGCCGATCAGGAGCACCCGCCGCCGCTGCAAGCTGTCGGCATCGCGGGTCAAGGCGTTGCGAACGTCTGCGAGCAGGAAGCCGAGCATGAACGGCGTGACCTCCTCCGGCGGAGGGTTTTGCCCGCCCCTGAAGCATACCTCGACTGCGACTTCGGGGAGTGTGCAATAGCTGGCGAAGGTCCCATCCGGCGCGCCTTTACCGTGGCCGACAATGCGTCCTTCATTGAAGGGGCACTCGGTGACACGCCCGAGGTCGTGGCACGTTGGGCAATGATGCGAGCAAGGCAGATGCCCCATCACGCTGACCACGTCGCCTGCTGCCGTCCGAGCCGTTGCAGCGCCTGTGGCCACTACCCGACCCACGCCACCGTTGCCGAACACGAAACCACCGGACTGCATGAATTCCCGTTGCCGAGGATGCTGGGCGGAGGGGTGCGTCGCAAGCCAAAAACTCCCATGAATGGGTACGGCAAGCATCGCAACTGTTACCTCCCCCGCCCCAGGGGCGCTGACCGGCGCCTCGACCAGCTCCGTCACCAGTCGAGCAGAGGCTGGCGTCGCCCAGCACGTACGTAACTGCCTATTGACCATAGTGGATGTCGGCACCAGTCACAGGAGGCTTCCCGGCGGGATTATGATGGGCGCGTCGATGAGCACGCCAGGCCCAGCCTTGTTCGCACTATATCTCAAGCACACTCGCCTTTTGAGTCGCATGTGCCGGTCGATTTTGGCGCCCTTCGTGGTCAGGAGAAAGCAATCATCGAGCAACGCCCTCTCGCATGAAGCGTTTTTGCGAAATGGGTCGAGCGGGGACACGGCTAAGGTCCGATCAACTCGGTTTTGCCACTTGTGCTGTGATGCCTTGCCGGGGGTGACGCCGTCCGCTAGAGCAAAGATCTGATGGACCTTCCTACACGATCGATTAGACGCTTATCGCCGCCGCAGAACGCATGGCGATACGCGGTGCCTGCAACACGCCACAGCGTCATCTGCTACGCCAATGTTTGCTCTGAAAACCGAGGATCTCGCGAAGCGATGCCGCAGACCGACGAACGACTAAAGGCTCCGGAACTCCAGCGGCGCCTTTACTGCTCAAGGCCGAGGGCGAAGGTGCGGACGCCCATCCCTGGCGCCAGGACGCTGCGCCTCGGCCCTCGGCCCCCTGGGCCTTGGCCCTGGCGGCGCGTGGCAGCGGACGCGGCCCGCAAGACTTGACGTATCTTCAACCATCTGGCGCCGCCCAGCATGCAGATAACTCGCCTACCGCTGCTCTGCGCGCTCACGTGAGATCATCGCCCAGCGACAGCAGCTCGTCGACTGCAGCGCGCACCTGCGCGCCCCGCTCAACAAGCCTGCAATCTGCGACCGGATGTGTCCAGGTTTTATGAAAAGACGCCATTTTATAATACGGGCCGGGCAGCAATATATGCGGTATCCCCAGAATGACACACATAATATGACCGTGCAGCCGATTCGTGATAACGAGTCGATGCTGGCTGAGCTGTGTCACCGCCAAAAAGAGGAAATTGGCTGCAGTGTGAAGCTCAGCGAAGGGCGGCACGTCTCTTAAAAATGCCATAGATGGCTCTGTGTCCATCCACTCGGCGGCCGCCGCTCGCTCTGCGTCTGTGGCGGTAGTGCGCCACTCATGCGTGACTAGCCCTGGTACGGCGAGATTCTCGGGAGCGAATTCTGGGCCGGCAGTCCAATCGTCCCGGCACAGATAGAGAATGGAGTGTCGCCGGCGTCGTGGCCGTGAAGTCAATCCCAGTCCCGCCAGTTGGAAGACGATATCTGGAGCGAGCAGGACTTGCCTTGGGGGAAACATCTGCTTTGCGTTCTCGAGACTTCGACGATCGCGAGCAATGACCGTCAGGTTCGGGTGTTTTTGGAATATCTCCGTAGCCCGTGCACGAATCACCGGATCGAAGTATTCAACGCTCTGCGGCATAAAGACAATTTGCCGTTTTGGAAAATTCCGCACGATGCTTTCAAATAGAGCACGGCGCCGACCGCCTTGCAAGTCCCAAAAATCTCCGAGATACCCGCCGCGAAGCACGATCATGCCGTCCTCAACACGACTGTGCAGCCGCTCATAGCTGTATTCTTCGACGGAGCTCGCGTAGACCATATTCGCGTTACGGTCATTCGCGAAGTAATGGGCCTCTGCCAGTTGGAGCAAGTATGACCCAATGTTTTGCGAGCCGGCCGGGACGTTTAAGGTTGCGTACCTGCGCGCCAGTTGGACTTGATCAAGGCATTGTTGTAGCTGCTGCTTGAGCGCCAATGGGTAGTTGGTCTCGGTGAGGCTCATGCGTCAAGGCCATAGGTCGCTTGTGCGGGGTCAGTCCGGAAAATCCTGCAGGCTTCGCGAGAGGGACGACCAGGCGATATGGAGAGATGGAAGCGATTGCGCGCCGTCTTCCCCAGTGCTGAGGGCGCCGCCAGTGTCGCCGGCGGAACCGTGCCAGTTGCAGTCTTTCCACAACGGGCTCCCTCTGGTTGAAGCCTGTCACAGGCATCAGCCAGCGGCAAGGTCCGATTTTCGCCGAACGGCGAGCCCCGCCGGGCCGCGGCCGCGTCGAGCGCGCAGTTGCCAGTAATCGACAGCGCCCGGACGTTCCGGCACAATCCTGTCGGAACAAACTAGGGCTGGGCTTCGCGCAGGACCGTGACTGCCCGAGTGCAGGGTAGCGCGCTTGGCCAAAAGTGGCCAATGCCGCCGGGCCCGGGGCGCGGTGAGAGTATCCGACAAGCCTTCAGTCTGGGAACGATACCTGACTTCAGGCTAAGAGGTCCGTGTGAGTATGGAGCTTACCCCAGAGGCGCGCGCGCCGGCTGTCGTACTGTCCGCGAGCGGTGGCGACATTGCCGCCGTATGCTGCTTTTTTAATCCTTGTCGCTACGGCTCTCGAGTCGAAAACTACCGGCGTTTTCGCGCGCACGTTGCTCAGAGCGGGATTCCGCTGCTCACCGTCGAGCTTGCCTTTGGCGACGCGCCTTTCGAGCTCAGCGCGGAAGCGGATCTGCTGCAGCTTCGAGGCGGCGACGTCATGTGGCAGAAAGAAAGGCTCCTGCAACTCGGCGGCGAAGTACTTGTGCAGGCCGGTTACCGCAAGCTGGTCATGCTCGATGCCGACGTGCTTTTCGACGACCTGTCCTGGCCCGAGCGCGTCGCTCGTGCGCTAGACGCGGTGCCCATTGCACAGTGCTTCAGCGTCGCGGAGCATCGCTACGCAGATCAGGCGACGCTGCAGCCGTCAATAGCGTATGCGCACCGCCATACGGGCATCACGAAGTATGTGGCTCCGGGGCTCGCTTGGGGCATCCGATCCGAGGTGTTGCTTGAAACAGGACTGTTCGAGTATTGCGTCGTCGGTGGCGGCGATTCCGCCTTCGCCCATGGTGCACTGGGGCTCGCCCACGATCGCACCGCGTGGGACAGTCACCTGCGCCACCGGGGATTTATGCGCGAGCCGGGCCCGGCGCTGCTCGCGGCTTATCAGACTTGGGCCAGGCGGCTCATGCGCATCACCGAGGGTCAATGCGGATACGTGGATGGCAAAATCGTGAGTCTGCCACACGGCACCAAGTCAGATCGCAACTACTCAACGAGGCATCGACTCCTCGCGGGATTCGACCCGGAGCGCGAGTTGGCACGCGATGGGGGCGGCCCGTTTATCTGGACGCGAGCGGGTGCTGGTCGTCAGGACGCCATCGCCCGCTATTTTTTCGAGAGAAACGAGGATGCTTCTTGTGTTGTGTCCTCCAACGAGTCTTACCAGAGGCCCGTCTTGGTGCCGGCGGCGTCTGGCGCCGATGCGAACTGACAGAGTCACTCGCCGAATCGGCCGTGCCAGAAAAAATGGCGGGCGGACATCGCGTCAGGGGAGGTGGTGGCCAGCAGGTACGAACTCCCAGCGCATAAACTGTCGCGAAAGCCGTCGGCCGGAGCGATCACACGCCCTGGGGCTTGCAGTGGGCCCAGCATGGAGGACGTCGTGACGACAAGCCAACCGATGGACGCGCTTGCTCTGGATTGTTTGAAATCTTGCGCCACGGAGGCTGGGGTCCGGGACCTTGCGGCGGCCGACCTCGAACGATTCGTGGACAAACTCTCCAGTACTCGTGTTGCCGTGGCACCCGTTGCGTTGCCAGATTTGGTCGGCCGCTTCGCAGAGACAGATCTCTGGTCTTGGCACCGCCAATGTCTGCTTGACTGCCTGTGGGCGTCTGCCGGTTCCGACCAAGATGCTCGACGGATCTTTCATGCGCGCTGGCTCTTGCACCTCCTCCAGCCCGATGACAAGCAAGCGGGCCTGCGGGTGTCTGTTGTCATACCGGTCTACAACCGCGCCGGGCTGGTCGTCGAGGCGGTCGAAAGTGCCCTCAACCAAACCCATCCGTGGGTGGAAGTCATCGTTGTGGATGATGGCTCATCAGATCGTCCGGACGTTGCCCTTGAACCCTACTTCCCCCGCGTTCGCCTGCTAAGGCAACCGAACCGCGGCGTGGCGAGCGCCCGCAATCTCGGCGTTCGCGAGGCCCGAGGCGACTACATCTGCTTTCTCGACTCCGACAATCTGCTGGATCATGATGCGGTGGGGCTCTGGTTGGCCATGTTTCATGCCGTGCCCGACGCCGAGCTGTGCTTTGCGCTACCGCGACAACTGGACATCGGCGAACTTGCCTGGGCGCGGCGGCCGAAACAGATCCCGGACGGTTCGCCGGACTGCGCAACGCAAAGTCTTATTAGGGCCACAATGGGCAGACGGCTGCTTATGGTGGGTCTCCTGATGCCGAGGTGGCTGGTGCATGCAGTGGGGGGGTTCGATGAGCGCCTACCGAAACAGGAAGACACTCGTTTCCTGTTTCGCCTGGGGTTGAGGGGGACAAAGGCTGTGGCAGTTTCGCGATGTCTAAACACTCGGCGTCGCTTTCCCGGTAGCCTCTCGGACGACCCTGGCCAGGCGTCGCATACGAGTGGGCGGACCGCGTTACTCACCCTGGTAGATTTGATGGACAACCCCGAGCATTGGAACCTCGTGGGGCGTGCCGTCCGCAAGCTTACGGCCGAACAGCGTTGGGCTTGGGCTTGCAAGGCTCCCGAACCCGTGATGGTGGATGCGCGACAGCGGTTTTTAATCGGCTTAAGCCAGCTCTCGGAACGCGGCAGAGCTATCGGGTTGTCGGCTCGCCCCGTTCTGCAGTTGCTGCAAGGGGCGCTGAAGGAGGCGGCCGCACGCCTGTGGCGGTCGAAAGAATCGGTACCGGAATATCATTGCGTTGTTCGCCAAGTAATCGGCCATGCACTAGCCGACTCGTCACCGCCGGGCCCAGCCGATACAGACTACTGGCGCCGAGACGAGACCCTGTTTGACGGCCTTGAGCTAGCCCTCGCGTGCTTGCCGGCTCCGCGTGGGACGTAGTGCCAGCGCACAGCGCCGCCGACTGCTGGCTGGTGCCGCGAGCCCGACTTCGCACATCGTCGTTCGAAAGCTGATAGCGCGGCATTCGCATACCAACTCCCTCCAAAGAACACCAACAGTGAACGAGCAGCCACCATTCGCTTACACGATCTGGAGTACGCCACAGGTGCACAACGAAGTTCAAGCGCATCCAGGCCGAGCCACCACGCGGCGACTTCAGCAACTGCGTGAAGATGGCTTTACTGTGCTGAACGGGATATTCGAAGCGTCTGCGGTCGCGGCCGCCCGTCAGCAGATCCTTGATAACCTATGCCTGTTCAAGAACACTCGGCCAACGCCCTCATCGCGCCACCTGGCCGGCTTTCATCGGTTCCCACCGCTCGAGTCACTCCACAGCAGTCTATCGAACCACCCCGCAGTGCTTGGATTACTGCGCGAGCTATTGCCGGGCGCAACGGTGCAGAGCATCGGCCTAAGCGACATCACCGTAAACCGCTCCCAACGCTGGCACAAAGACCTGTTGCGCGGTCGCTTCAGCCAGTATCTGGACGAATCCGCGCTGCGGTGGGACGAACACGGCGCTGGGGTGTACAAAGCGCTATTATACCTGCAGAAAGGCTCCAGCCTGAGGATCGTTCGCGGCTCCCACTTGGAACCTGGGTCGTTGGAAGACGATCGACACAGCGAGCCCAACGACCCAGACCGCGTCGCCATCGTGGCGGTCGAGGCCGGCGACGTCGTCATCATGGATATCCGCTGTTCGCACTGCGGCGCCGACGAATCCGCCTATATTGACGGTCAGTGGGATGAAGAGCCGCGCATGTTGGTATCAACCGCCCTCGGCGATCAAAACCATCCCCTCACGCGCGCAATGGAAATTGGCAATTTCTACCGGCTGTTGGACTGGGTAGACCGTAACCCTTAGCCGCTGCGCTTGACGCTTGGCCTAGCGGCTGCTACGAGACCCCACCGGCCTCGGACTCGCCTGCTGCGACGAGGCATAACCTGATGATGGGGGCCACCACTCCTGACCTAACCACCGATTGAACTGGGGACACTTGGTTGGGGTGTTGGGCTGTCCGCCCTGCGGATACAGGGTAAATTCGCCGAGGCGGATACCGAGGGTGGTCGCGTAGAGGTCGATGCGAGCGAAATCGATCTCCTGCCCAAGACACTCGGCTGCGGCCAGCATGTCCCCAAGTGCTCTCGGCCTCGATGGGCGGTTAGCCGGTGGCAGCTCCCGGTACGCGGTCAGTGGAATTTCTTCCCACTGGGGTGTCAGAAACAGATTCCTGCGCAGCTTCCGATAGTCGGGAGAGCCGAGGCTGATTGCACGAACCCGCCCACCAAAGGTATAGAAGCGATAGTCTATGAGTGACTGACCAGTCGCGGGCTCAAGGGCCTCCTCTATAAAGAGGCGTGGCGTGATCTGGGTATAGGCCCACTCCTTGCTCGAATAGACTTTGCTCAGCAATCGGCGGCAGTACGCCAGGGTTTCTTCTCGGCTCAGGGCATAGGCTTCGAGTAGGCCCGAATCGAACAAGCGGCCTGCGCTGTCGCAGAGGTGTTGACCATTCCCGAAGTTGTAGGCTCGTCCCTTGAAAATAAGGATGTTCCAACCGCAGCCATGATTAGCCTTTAAGAAGCAACGGGCCGGGAGGTCGTCGAAGGGAATGGCGTCCGGGCTCGTCCCTTCCCAAATCACGCGCGCACTCTCTACGCCACGGTGGCATGCGTAACGCTTGGATGCGAGCTTATCTTGCAACATCGGGAACATCGGGTTACGGTCAAACGCCATGCGCAGACGTACCTTGGCGGCAAAGTCGAGCGGTAGAGCGTGTGTGACCATGATCCCCCCTTTTTTCTGCCGTGGCGACGGCGGTGCTCCAGTAAGATACACGCTAGCGCGGTCAACCGTCTGCGTTTATCTCAATCAACCGAATATCCGATGTGGCTGTAATCCCAGGGCAATCGCATCAATCGACACGAATATTCGAAGAAGCTGAAGTTTTGGTTTTCGTTGGCAGATCGGGGGGCTCGAAGAGCAGCCTGTGCAGATACGTCTCGTCCCAACCTGCGCGCAAACGTTTGTTGGCGATGCCGAGCTTGGTGTTGTCGTTCTTGAGTCGGTTCAGCGCGAGGTGGCGCAGGACGGCGAGGTTTTCGCGGGCGTTGTCGTCGCGCACGCGCGACTCATCCTCGCGAAAGGCGACGTCCAACGACCAGTGCAAGCTGTTCTCGATGCCCCAGTGCCCGCGCGCGGCGCCGGCGAAGGTCTGCGCATCAAGGCCGATACTGCCGATGTAGTAGCGCGTCTCGCGCGTGATCTTGCCGTCGCGCTCGCATTCGGACTCGACCATGCCGAGCATGTTCAGGCCCGCCCATGCGGCGGCGTTGGAGAGGTCGCCAAGCTGCCCGAGCGTGCGGTAGCGCCGCCGCTCGCGGCGTCCGTGACCCTGTTCGACGGTCTCGACGACCTGCGAGGGCAGACCGACGTAGTCCTTGGCGTCGGCGTCGATGAAGGCCTCCTCGACCTCCGCGGCCAGCGTGCCTTGGTTGCCCTTGAGTGCCAGCAGATAGTCGCCGCCGCGGGCGATGATCAGCGCGGCGATTTTGGTCTGACAGCCCATGGCGTCGATGGTCACGATGCAGCCTCGAATATGCAACAGCTCCAACAACCGCGGGATCGCCGTGATCTCGTTGGACTTCGCGTCGGTGGCGACTTGCCCGAGCACCAGGCGGTTCTGCGCGGCCCACGCGCTGACCAAGTGCAGCGCCGCCAAGCCGGCGCCGCGGTCATGCGAGCGGCGCAGCGTCTTGCCGTCAATCGCGATGATCTCCCCGGGCAGCAGTGCGCGAATCGACTCGACCCACGCGCGAAAGCAGGCCTCGAACGCCGTCGGCTCCAGCAGCCCGAACACGCGCCCGAAGGTATCGTGTGAGGGGATCCCATGGGGCAGCGTCAGAAACCCCTGCAACCAGACCTGCTTGGAGCGCCCAAACTGGGCGATCCCCACCCAGCCGTCGGCCCCGCAGAGGATCGCGGCGATAGCGATGACGATCATCTCGTGGAGGATGTGCCGCCGCTTGAGCGGACAGCGGGTGTCCTCAAGCGGCTTGAAGTGGCCGACGAGCGAACGGTCCGGAGCAACTGACCCCACAGGAAGACCCTCACAAGATTCATAAAATCAAGTGATTATGGAGTTTTCCTCCAATAGCGTCTAGAAGTATATGGTAAGGCTCTGATGCGATTGCCCTGGCTGTAATCCCCTGTCTGATTTCATCTGGAAGGCCCGGGATCAAACAGCGCTTAGCCACGGACAACTATGGCATGACCGCGTCGCCAGAACAAGCGCTCCAGGCAGGCCAACGGTTATTAGCCAGGATTCAAGAAGGACCGAAAAGCTGTCTTTGCGTAATATTCGAGGCGCACCAGCGGGGCCTTCTCTCTGTCCAGGTAAGTCTGCCCATATAGGGTCAGAAGGCTGCCGGCGGTTGCCGGCGATAGTCAGCCAGGGCTTGAATTGAGTTGCCCGAGGGTCCAGCCGGTGCAGATCGGCGAGGAGATTGAGTGCCTGCACCCGGTGAGGTCGTACGGACCTTACCGCAAACACCGCCTTGCCGTTAGCGGAACTCGAGATCGACGCGCGTGCGCAATGTCCGAGGCCATCAGCGCCGTTCCGGCCTGAGCTGCAACCTTGGCGTCTGGAAGAATGGCCGCTAGACCGTCGTACACTTGTCGTGGGGCGAGACCGGATCGCCGTCTCCGTGAGTGGTATTGAATTCCATTCTGCTGCTAAGATGCGACGGCAGCAGTTATATCGAGGCTTGCGCGACATCTGATAGGATAACGGCCGTGAATATCATTCGTTCTCGCAGCTATTTCGGACCGAACCAGCATTTAGAAGAATCTGGGGCTTATCTTCACATTGAATTTTTGCCGGAAGAGCGGGAAGCCTCCGCAGGTGAGGTCATTGAGGCTTGGCGGGCGTTTTGTACGGTCCTAAACGGGGCGGGTCAAGCGGCAGGCCTCGTCGGCCTTGCCGAGACCTGGCATTCCGGCATGGTGATTGACGAGGTAAGCGCATTACTGGTCGCAGCGGTAAGAGCTGTAGCGCATGCGATAGGAGAGAAGTCAAGCTTCGTTGTGGATGGCTGCAGCACTGCCAGTTATGAGCTGGAGTTAAAACTAAGAGGCACCGATGCTGAAGTGGCGCGGCTTGCAGGCGTGCTCGCAGCACAATACCTCACGGAATTACTGGCGTCACGAGACAACGCCCAAGTAGCGCAGCAGGATTTCTACCTTGCTCTCGAAATGCTACAGGAGTTCACAATAGCGCGACGGCCATCCCTCAGTGAAGCGGCTATTTTGGCTATCGCGGAAGAACGGCGGATTCCGTTCATCCGCTTCGGCAGTTGGCCGTTTCAGGCAGCTAGCGCGGAAGCAAGGACGGGGCGACCCGCATTGCTCCAGCTCGGACAAGGCGTTCACGGGCAACAGCTTGTCGGGACGGCGACCGTAGCAGTCGCGGCGGAGACTGCAACAAGCCTTGCGAGTCGAGCGATCTCCCACGCTGCGTTGCGTCACGCCAAGATCCCAGTCCCGGAGCGGGACCAGGAATTCACCAATATCAACAGTGCACATCGTGCGTTGCGGAACGCACAGCGCATTGGCTATCCAGTTGCGCTTAAGCCCCTGAGCGGGCCACGAGGCTTAGGCGTTTCCGTGGATATAGCGAATGACGAAGCACTCTTGGCTGCATATTCCAAGGCGAGTGCTCACGACCGGCGTGTCGTTGTCGAGCGTCATATCCCCGGCGACACCTTTCGGATGCTGATCATCGGGAACCAGGTCGTTGACGTATGTAGGCAACCACGGGCCAAACTAGCGCAAGCCGAGGCGAGTTTGCGCACCGTCGACCCCCTGCAGCTTCATAGCACGGTGCGGGAAGCGGCACTCACAGCCGCAGCGTGCTTTCGCCTTTCAGTCGCGGGTGTCGACATAGTGACGCCCGACCCCTCCCTACCCCTAGGGATAGCAGGGGGCGCGGTCATTCGTGTTGATCCGTCGCCAGACCTCGGATGGCACCGGCGACCAGGAGAACAGCTACCCTTGGCTGTTGCGCGCAGCTTACTGGCTCACCTTTTTCCAGCGGACAAACCGGCGCGCATTCCTATCATCGCCATCACCGGCACGGTAGGTAAGACGACCAGCGCTCGGATGGTTTCCCACATCCTTGAAGCCGCTGGATTTCGGGTGGGCTTGGCCTGTACGGATGGTGTCTACGTGGGACGGGAACTGATAAAGCAAGGAACGTTCAGTGGCATATCGGGTGCCCTGATGGTGTTCTCCGATCGGCGCGTAGACGTTGCGGTGCTAGAGACGTCACGCGGCACTCTCGTGCGAAAGGGACTTGGCTTCGACTATGCAAATGTTGCCGCCTGCACTACAGTTGAAGCGGACCATATCGGGCTGGAGGGGATCGAATCGGTGTCACAGATGGCAAGGCTCAAGCGAGTCGTCATCGAACGGACTGCCGACCTTGCCGTGGTCAACGCAGAAAATCCCCACTGCCTTGAGATGCTTGCGCACACGCCTGCCAAGCGAACTGCGTTGGTGGCCATGGACCCAGCCTGCCCTGCACTGTTGCACCACATAGCCGCCGGTGGCGGCGCGGCGGTATTGGACGTCAGTGGCGGTAAGGCCTCCATTGTTCTTTGGGAAGGATCTCAGAAAGTTACGCTAATGTCTGTTGGCGATATTCCTGCGGCATGGGACGGGATGGCGCGCCACAATGTCCAGAACGCCCTCTTCGCGGCTGCCATCTGCAGGGGACTCGAGATCGCTCCTGCAGCCATCCGCGAAGGATTGAGCAGCTTTTGCTCCTCTATCTCCGACTCCCCAAAGCGCCTCAACCGATACGACAAGCTACCTTTCGAAATCATCCTTGACCAGGCAGCGAGTGCCCCTGGGTACCGCGCGCTGTGCGAGTTCATCGATCGACTTTCAGTCCAAGGTCGCCGATTACTGGTCTGCTATGGGCTCGGTGACCGACGGGATGAAGATCTGGCGGATATTGGACAGAGAATCACACGGTCATTCGACAAATTCATTTGCTTCGAGGCGACGAATTATCGCCGGGGTCGTCAGGAGGGCGAGGTTACTCGGCTCCTGACTCGTGCGATGCTTGCTGCCGGCGCACCCGGGGAAGCCATACGTATTTGTGAGGATGCGTTTGACGCAGTGCAACAGGCACTAGAATGGGCGGACATGGGCGACTTGGTTGTGTTAGTCGTCCCCGGCTCGGGTGATAAGGTCATTGGGTGGCTCGACGAATACCGTACTCGGCAGAGCGAAGCTCTTGGCATCACTAATTGAAAGAACCAGGCGGGACCCAGCTCAGTAGCAATATCGCGTTGGCGCTCTAAAAGCGCTCCCTAGCGCCCCTGGGACAGCGGGGGTGCCCGAGGAATTACCCGGGTACTGCTAGTTTTTGTGCGCCGCGGCAATTCTTCAGGCAGGCCTTGAGAGGATCAGGCTGCTCACGACGGTCCCCGAACCGAACTCTGACCAGTCATTGGCTGCAGGAGCGGCGCGCATGCGCGGCTTGATCAAGATACCGAAGGACCTCGTGTAATCCAGCACCGGTAGCGATGACGACGAAATCACCGGGGCTCGCGATCGTCAAGATATACTTGACGGCCTCACGTTTATCGGGGCACAAAACAATATCCTCATCTAAAATATCGTTTTCCGACAACGTCGCTTGGAACAGCTCGGGAACCTCCATCGGGCGGCGTCCACGCAGGTTCGCGCTATCGAAACAGACGAAATGATCGAAGGAGGCAGCAACGCGCACCGCCGCTGCGCGCAAATCCTGGTCGCGCCGATCGCCTGTTCCGAAGAAGGCGAGAATTTTTCTACCGGTTGGTGCGACTCGGTCGACGAAGTCGCAGAGGGCCGCATAAGCGGGTGTTGTGCCGGCGCGATCCAGCAGCACGGTAAATGGCAGGCTTTCATATCGGTTTAGTCGGTTCGGTGCATCTTGCGGGGAAGAGCGAAAGCTCGCTAGGCCACGCCTCACAGCGTCGACGGGGATGTTAATCCCAAGACTCAAGGCGGCCGCGAACATCGCATTCTCGACGTTGTGTGCAGCGGCGCCGCGCCAGGCCGCTGGAATTTCATCAACGCTCATTAGGGTGTATTTGCCCGACTTCTCCCAGATGTCGATCTGCCCGCCGTTGTCATTCTCTTCCAGAACGACGGCAAAGTTGCCCGAAGAGAGGCGCTGATTCAACGCCGGCGCGTGTGGGTCTGTGCTGACCAGGCCTTTGCGATTTGCCGGAGCCCGGTTAAGCATCTGCATGCAGTGGTGATCTTGGGCGTTGACCACTGCGGTGCCCGCCGCCCGTTCGACCACGAGGCCCTTAAACCGAGCCATGTCCGAGAGGGTTTCAACCCCGTTGAGGCCCAGGTGTTCGGCTTGAACTTTGGTGCAGGCGCCCGCTGTGGACCAGTCATACCCAAGCCCCTTTTCGATAAGGGTTCCCCGGGAGACCTCCAGCACCGCGACCTGGACGCTAGGGTCGGTTAGCACCTGCAACGCGCCGGAGACCCCGCTGCGAACCCCGTCTGTGAGCTGAGTGCCACCGACGTAGACACCGTCGGTACAAGCCAGCCCAACGGTGTGCCCAGCCGCTTCGCAGATACGCCCTAACATCCTGGAAGTGGTCGTTTTCCCAGCGCTCCCAGTGACCGCCAAAATGGGAATCCGGCCGGTTTGTCCATCCGGGAAGAGATGGCGCAGGAACTCACGTGCAGCAGCAATGGGAAGTACCTCGTCAGCACCGCGATGCAGTCCTAGGTACGGCACAACGTCCACGCTCAGCACGGTGCCGCCGACGTGCTCGAGGGGCACGGCCGGATCGGCTGTGACGATAGTGACCTGCGCCACTTCAAGCTGGAAAGCCTCCGCCGCATTGCTGGCAGCGGCGACAACCGCCGGGGCCAAGGAGGCCAAGGGGAGCGCGCGGGCCCAGGGCAGGAGCTCATTCGGCTCCGAGGTTTGCGAGGCTGCAACGACGTCTCCGCCGATGACCAAGAGTCGGTATGGAGCGCCCGGAACCTGTTGCTCCACGACCACGTGGTGATCCACGCGGCTGGCGGCGGCGAAGGCCGCGGCGACCGCCTCAGGGCTGCCTAGGTGCATCAAGACACCCCCAGGGTGCCGGCGGTATCGGGGCTTCAGCACGGCTGGATAGCCTAGGCGTTCGGCGCTGCGCACGGCGCGGCGCGCGCTGTTGAGGTTTGTGAATTCGGTGTCCTGTGCTGGCACCGGAACCCCTCTTGCGCGCAACGCGATATGCATCGCTACCCTGTCTTGGAGCTGCTCATTTGTCTTGGGCCGCCTCGTGAGGATCTCAGCTTCGCGGAGTGTCTGCGCGTATACGCCCTGCCCAAGCTGCATGAGGCCCTTATGCGCCAAGGGGACGTGCGATCCCTCACTGACAAATGGCCAGCGATCGAAGCGCACGACAGGTATGTCGCGCTCCCGCGCAACCGCGAGAATCGCCGCCTGTGTGGCCGAGAGCCGACGCAATTGCACCAGTTGCTGCAGCCCGCGCAGCCGCTCGCGCGCCTCCTGCACGACGCCGGATGCCGCATCGACCTGATGACAGAGAGCGGAGAGCACGTCGATTGTAATGGCGCCGGCGCGCGTGAGGAGGTCGGCGTCGTCGCACGTAAACGCGAGCTCGTATTGGCCGTTATCTGGTCGACTGAGGTGGATGAGCGCGGCACTGAGCCCTACGGCGGACGCGGTTCGGCCAAAGGCCTGTGCAAGCGTTGTAATCGCCGTGCGGCATAAGCTTTCGCTGTCATATGGCGTGGCCGATTGGGACGACGTTGTTTCGTCAGACTCGACCCCACTGCCTAGTGCTGCATCGAAGCGCCCCCAATCTGCGAAACACCAAGCCGCTAGCGCCGCTGTTTCATTGGGGCTACCGCCGACTAGAAAGTGTGCAGCAGGGCCGCCGCTGAAAAGATTGCAGCCGAAGAATGCTCGGGAGCGGATAACTTCCATCAGCCGACGTTGGCATGTTGGCCTGCGAGTCTGGGGCGGGAAAGACCGGCTAATCGGACTCCCCGCGATTGGACAACTGGTTAGAACGCCGCCTTTTTTGACCGCTCATGTTGTTTATGTCCGAAATAATGTTTGAACCGTCGGACTTAAGTCGCAGCGAACCTCGGTGCGTCTTCCAAACGTATCGAAACGCTCGGCGTGGAGCCGCAGTGCATGGGCGACTGTCGGTGCTGTAGCCGGGCCGTCCAGGTCGTTTGCAGGGTCCCCCACCCCTTCTGGTGGCCCCGCAGCGGTTTCAGCGTCGATTCCTAAGGCGTCTGTCTGAGCAGCGCCCTCCATCACCAACGCATGCAGTGCATCGAACAGGGTTTGACCAAATGAGGTAAAGCTGGCGTGCCGACCAAGTTGTACCGTGGCAAGCTCTAACTGGATTCGCAGACATGCCGCCCGCGCCGCAGCATGCCGCCGTGTGGATGGCGCTACCGCACCGTCTCGGAGTACGGCGAGCCAATATTGCAAGACGCGCTCGAAGACATATTGAGCATGTAACAGCCCGTAGAGGGGCCGCGGATCTTCGCGCCAGGGCGAATAGAACTGCGCGTCGGTGACGGGATCGACTTCTCCCGCCAAAAGGAAGTCGCTGCTCTCCTCTAAGGCGAACAGGCGGGTGTGATACAGCTCATGCACGAAGTCTTCGGCTAGCGCTGCGGGATCGGGCTTGGCAGTGAAGACCGCCGCGCCCGGCAGTCTAGAGCAGCTGGTATTCGAGGCTCCGCCGACGGAGGGCGGTTTCAGCGCGATCGTGCGCATACCATGCAAGAACTGGGAGTGTGCCGTTGGGGCGTAGAGCCGCATCCAGTCGAGCGCAGCCCGCGCCGTATCAAGCGACCCCCACTGAAAAGGAACACCGGCGGACACTGCGGAGGCAATGGCCTCCAAGCTTGGAATGTGGAAGGCATGCGGTTGCAAGAAGATGCCTTGCTGTTCCGGCACCATCGCCGGCGCCACTTCGATGGCCAGGTCGGGGGACCACTGCAATGACCGGCTCGGCAACGGCAGTTCCGTGGCGCAACCGTTCACGGCGGCACGCACGAGGCCGCCTGGAGTCAAGCCGGTGAGTGCCAGCTCAGCGTTACCGGAAAAAGACCAGGGTGTCGCAGGGATCGCCAGAGGCAACCGCACCTGCAGTGGCGTGAAGTCCACTGCGCGCCTGTCCAAAATGGCTAGCGCGATAACGAGTGCCTTATACTGATCAAGGTGGACCTCTAATAGCTTCTCCAGTGTCTCTACGCCGATCGCCTTTTTATAAGACTGCGCCGTGGGCGGCAGGTCCGCTCCAGCCCTGACTGCGGCGCAGATCTGAAATGCTAGGCGGGCCCAAAAATACGTCCGCGGATCCATGGCCACTCGGTCGAAGGCATCCGTGGAAATTGTTTCGCTCCAATGAAACAACTCCAGAAACTCTCCTTCGCAGTTGCTGCGGCTTGAGGCTTCGCTTAAGGACCCGACAACCGCATAGAGTGCAGCTATGGCCTTCTCTGCCTTCCACCGCAATACTTCCGCGTCTGACCAAAACAGCCCGCCCCAATTAGGCCCGATCGCACCCGTCATTTGGTTTATCCGTGCCCGCGTGTTCTACTCAACGAGGTTGACGCGACGAGCAACGGTGGAACGGACACCAACGGGATCTCTGCACTGCGTCGTTGACGACCATTACGGCTCAATCGAGCCAGGCCCAGGTTTACCATTGCCGGACGCGATGAACTCACAAGGGAACGGTCCCTTTTGGGACTGTCCTCTCAGCGATGCCCGAAGTCGCTCGGCTTGCCCTTTCGTACGGTCAGCCCAGCGGATGTCGTTCTTGGGGTGGTCGGCATGGTTGTTAGATTTCATGGTAGGCTCCGGCTGGTTACTGGGGTGGTTGACGCGACCCGTCACGCGTCGTTTTTTTGCCAAGGGTAAAGGTCATCGCAGCCTTCCGCCAAAGGCAACCCGACAGGGCATGTCCCCGTTGACGGCCCTTCCATTACCCTGCAGGCCGCTGGTCAGCGTCGATCTTTTTCTCAACAGATACCGCGGCTCCGTAACGCGCGTTAGGTAGACTAGCGAGCAGGGGACGATTGGTCAACCACGACGCATCGCACCGATTGCGCCAGGTGCTCCGGTCGACACCAGCACGAGCGTCTGGGACGCGGCCCCTCTGGTGACTCCATACGCCTTGCAGAATTGGAAGGGCGCAAGGCGAACTTCGCCTGAATTTCAACGCGATAGGAAAGGGGCTCGCCGCCACTTTCGCTATCTCAACGGCGCGCCAGTAAATGAAGGCACGGTCGACCTCGAGGCGAATTTTCTCAAGCGCTGAGAGTACGCCTACGCACGATCCCATCAGACACCTTGCCTGGGTTACGGATACCCCAAACCTCGGCCACAGACTCATAGCTTTGACTGCGAGGCGCCGGCGCCATCCGGAACGTCGTGAACGAGACCTTGTTCAACAGCCTGAAGAACTAGCGAGGCGATGCCTCGGACCGACGAGGGGCTAGGGCGCCGGCACGCCACCGGGTCGTTCACTGGCCAGGGCCGAGGGCCGAGGTGCGTACGGACCGTCCTGGCATAAGCCGTTGCGCCGCGGGAGCTATGCTCGACTCTGGTGTATCAGCGGGGCCTGATGGAGGTTGAGGAGGCGGCGCACCGTTGCTGACAATGCGGTTGTCGAGACCCAAAGCAGCAACATGAGAGGTGCGCCATGCGCGACGATACGAATCGAGGGGTTGGTAACGCAAGGCCGGCGGGACGGGCGGCGCTCGCCGAGGTCGGTCTGCCGCTGGAAGAGCTGGTGCGCCGCGGGGCGCGGGACATTCTCCAGCGGGCCATCGAAGCGGAGGTGGAGGTGCTGCTCGAGGAGCTCGCGGAGGTGTCGCTGATTGACGGGCGCCGTGCGGTGGTGCGCAACGGCTACCTGCCGGCGCGCGAGATCCTGACCACTGTCGGGCCGGTGGAGGTGCGGGTGCCGAAGGTGCGTGACCGCACCGGCTCGGGGGTGAAGTTCAACTCCGCGCTGGCGCCGCCGTACGTGCGTCGCAGCGCCCGGGTATCCGCGGCGCTGCCATGGCTGTACCTCAAGGGCGTCTCCAGCGGTGACCTTGGCGAGGCGCTGGAGGTGCTCGTCGGCGACGGCGCCAAGGGTCTCTCGCCGGGCGCGCTGGGACGATTGAAGGCGCAGTGGAGCGAGGAGTATCAGGGCTGGACGCGCCGCTCCCTGGAAGGCAAGCAATACGCCTACTTCTGGGTGGACGGCATCTACACGCCGCTGCGCGAAAGCGAAGACCCCAAGCTGTGCCTGCTGGTGATCATCGGCGTCACGGCCGACGGCACCAAGGAGTGGGTGGCCATTGTCGATGGTCTGCGCGAGTCCACCGAGTCGTGGCTCGACGTACTGCGCGATCTCAGGGAGCGGGGCCTGAAGGGTGGGCCTCGCCTGGCGGTCGGCGACGGCGCGCTGGGGTTCTGGTCGGCGCTGGAGCAGGTCTATCCCGAGACGGCCCATCAGCGCTGCTGGTTCCACAAGATGGGCAACGTGCTCGCGGCCTTGCCGAAGTCGCTGCAAGGCAAGGCGAAAAGCGACCTGCAGGCGATCTGGATGGCGCCCACCCGCCAGGGCGCCGAGCAGGCCTTCGCGCGCTTCCTCAAGCGCTACGGGGCCAAGTACCCGAAGGCCACTGAGAAGCTGGTGAAGGACCGCGACGCCCTGCTCGCCTGCTTCGCCTTCCCGGCCGAGCACTGGGTGCACCTGCGCACCACCAACCCGATCGAGTCCACGTTCGCGACTGTGCGCCACCGCACTACGCGGACCAAGAACTGCGTCTCGCGCAGCACCTTCCTCGGCTTGGCCTTCAAGCTGGCCGAGGAAGCGGCCAAGTCCTGGCGGCGCATCCGCGCCCCGGAGAAGGTCGCCGAGCTGCTCGCGGGAACCCGCTACGAAGATGGAATTCCGGTGACCGACGACCCACCGGAGAAGCAACGGGAGGCCGCCTGACTCAGCACTCTGGCCCCAAGGTCATACACCAGTCTTGACCATAGCTCGCGCCGCGGCCCTCGACCCTTTACCCCTGCCGGCGCCCGGCATACGACGCCGCGTGGGACATTTGGCGCATCTGCAAAAATCTGGTGCGATCAAGCAATCTAGAGTTACCAATGCGAACACAACTCCGGTCACGGGCACCAGCACTTGAGCGCCGTGCTGACGCGCCTGATGGTAATGGCCTTCCTGATCGATTAGATCCAAGCATGGCTGCTAACGGCTGTTCCAGGCGACCTTGACGACGGCGCGCAGCAGGCCCCGCTTGTGGCGCAAGCTGCGCACGCGCTTCGACCTGTGCGGCATCCCCGAAAGATCTCACCAGCGGATTGAGAGACGGCGTCTCTCTCTGGCGTAAGGGGAACGCGCATATCGACTTGCGCCAACAATGGAGAACCATCCTTCGAGGACAGAGTGTGCCTGCGAACAGCTGGAGTTTCAGGGCCTGGGTCGGCGCGCGGTGGTGGCGCGTCTCGACGGCGCTGCCATCAGCACCGACGGCGGCGCACTGCTGCTGCGCGAGGTCGAAGCGCTGCCGCGCAGCGTCGCGCAGTTGCGCGCCGCCTGGCCGCAGGTTCTCCTCATCATCCGCGGCAACAGCGGCTTTCGCCGCGAAAACAGCATGGCCTGATAAATTCGTGCCCGGGGCGCGGTGGTCAAGGCCGAGCACCAGGCTTTGCGGCGCCTAGCACTGCAGGACACCGAGCTTGCGCGCGCGACGCCAGACGACATCCGCACCCGCCTGCTGAAGGTCGGGGCGCAGGTGTGCGTGCGCCGGGTCGTCATCGCGCTGTCCGAGGCCTTCCCCGCGCAGGACATCTTCACCCGGGCGGAAAGCAACCTCGCCGCCGCACCGGCGCGCGCCTACTCGACCTCAGCGCCTTTCGACGCGCGCCAACCGCCCCGCAACTTCGACCAGCGCCAGGCGCTTCATTGCCGCGACCCGGCGTTTACGGCCGGCCTTGGCCAATTGCCGCCGACAGCCGGGCCAGCCGCCGCGAAAGGCCCCGCCAACATCCCCGTAGCCGACCTACTCCCGTCGTCTGATCTGCAGACACCCGTTTTTCTGGGAGAGTTAACCCGGTATGGCGCCGGATCCGGGCCCAGATGCGATGACCCGCCGCGATGGCGAGCGATACAGGCCAGCTCGCCGGCCGCGCTCGACGTGTCGCTTGAGGGGAACAGCTCGCCTACCATTGCCAGCGCCTCGGCCGGAGGCTAGGACCCCGTTGTGTGTCCATCTCCGTCAGTTGCCCGAACGCTGGCCTTCGGCGCTCGCGGCTCTCCACGCCGGGCACAGCTGGCCTGAGAGTATCGTTGTTGAGCCTAAAAAGAGCAGTTGACCGCTTCCGCGTGTTTGCAAGTGTCTGTGCCGGTTGCGATCCAGGCGCGTTCTTCGCTTCACCCACTGGGTGACCGGCGCTACGGCCGCCAGTGCACGCCCCGCGGGGCGCCTGGCTTCGTTACAACGCCTCGCAATAGACTGACTATTACTCGTCGTTGTGCCTCGCCAGCCACCGCGCGGGACGCACCCTGACGACCGTCCTCCGGGTAGAGACAGCCATTACTGGGCCATCCCCCCCACAGATCCGGACGTGACCAATTCGGTCATCCGGTTCCTCGGGATACCAGGATCGCAACCCCGATCCTGATGGATAACTTCACGACCCTGCAAGCAGTCACACGGCATGGATGATCCTGGGTCGGGGCAACGGCAGGCGCGCCAGCAGTGCCTGGAACTTGCTCCAGGGCATGGCGTGCTTGCTGCTGCGACGGTGAAGCCAGTACTGCCAGGCGCGCAGCACCTGCTCGCGCACCGCTGCCAGGGCTTGGAGGTTGCCGCGGACACCGAAGTATTGGTAGTGGCCGCGCAACTTGGCGCTGATGATCCGGTGTTGTTCCTCAAGCGCGCGGTGGCGGTTGCGCCGACACCACGCCCGGATGCCCTGGATGTGCTTCGTGACCGTCTTGCGCTTGGTCTTGCGCTTGATGACCCAGTAGCCCCGCCTCGATCGTGCCCAGTAGTGGGTGAATCCGACAAAGTCGAACGTGTTGGCGCCCTGGCCGCTGCGTTGCGCACGGGCAGGTCTTCCGAACTCGATCAGGCGGCTCTTCTCGGGATGCAGGTCCAGGCCGAATCGGGCGAAGCGTTTCGCGAGCACCTGCAGGACGCGCCGTGCATCGTCTTCGCGTTGAAAGCCAAGGACGAAGTCGTCGGCAAAGCGCACCAGGAAGCAGTGGCCTCGCATCCGCGGCTTCACTTCGGTCTCGAACCATGTGTCCAGTACATGGTGGAGGTAGATGTTCGCCAACAGCGGGCTGATGACGCCGCCCTGTGGCGTCCCTTTGTCGGTGTAGCTGAGTGTTGCGCCATCCATGACGCCGGCATGCAACCATTTGCCGATCAGCCGCATGATCCCACCATCATTGATCCGACGCTGGATAAAGCTCCGTAGCCAGCCCCGGTCGATGTTGTCGAAGAATCCCGTGATGTCTGCGTCGTAGATCCATCGGATGCCGTGCGTCATGCACTGCTCGCGCAGCTGCGCGAGGGCGTCGTGGGCGTTGCGCCCTTCCCGAAAGCCATAGGAACACGGCAGAAAGTCCTGCTCGTAGACCGCGCCCATCAGCATCGATACCGCTTTCTGTACGATCTTGTCTTCGATCTCCGTGATCCCGATCGGGCGTTTCTGGCCGTCGTCCTTGTCGATCCACACGCGCTTGACCGGCGCGGCCTGGTAGGTCCGCGTGCGCAGGCGCTCGTGCAGCCCGTTTAGGTTGGCCTCCAGGTCTTGCGCGTAGTCCCGCGCGTCGATCCCGCTCAGCCCCGGCGCTCCATCGCGCCGCAGCCGGTAGTAGGCCTCTCGAAGCAGATCGAAATCCATGTGGTGGGTCAGGCTGGTGAATACCTGATCCGGATTCGCTTTTGCTTGCGCTGTGATGTGCCGACGTTGCGGTGTGATGAGGGGTGGCCTCTGGGTGCCTGTCATCGTTCCCCCCGGCAAGACGTTATCCCCGGCTTCGCCTTCCCTCCAGCGGGTCCCTTGGGTCTCGGTTCCCCGCCTTCTCGGCTGCTCCTGCTCTCAGCCATCGGTACTATGCTCCGCTAAGACGACCGTTGCTCCGTCTCGGGTTGCTTCGCGTGCTCGCTCGCGCCCCGATACCTTGTGTCCGCGCGTTCGTTTCCGCCCCTCGGGACGATGCCTGCGGTGCGCGCTCCCCGCTCGGCGACTGGCCCTGCTTGTTCTCCGGCGTGCCTCACCGGTGTCTTCACAAGGAGATCACGGTCCTCTCGAGTTCCCAGGCTACCCCTGTGCGTACATGCCCCGCTCTCGGACCCCGGTGGTGTCCCCTCGACTCGCCTTTGCGTCTCCGGGACTCGATGCCTTCCGGCGCAGCCAAACCGTCGGCTTTCCCGGCTCTCACCGGTTATCCTCTTGGACCACAACTATAAATTTTTCGGGGCTCTATCACGCGGCCTGCACGCTCGCTACACCTGGCTTCACACACACCCTTGCGGGCTATGCATGCAGGTTCGCTACAGCGTCGGCGGCTCACCTCCTCTGACGGGAATCGCGCGGTCGCCCGTGCTCACCCGCTGGGTAACATTGACCAATTTCACGGCCTCCTCGCCGCTCCCAAGGTCCTGGACGTACTCGACACAAAACTGCTCTTTTTAGGTTGAAAAGATCGCTATTTCGTGTTTTCCTCGCGATCGATCAGGTCGACCAGCGCCCCTATTTTATCGTCGTGGCGCCTGAGCTTAACTCTTGTCGACCTCGGCCGTCGTCGGCCCTGGCAACGTCCCAAAGGGCCGCCGACGCTGAGCGGGTGCTACTCAGGGCGAGCGCACATAAACCAGAAGAGAGACAGCTTGGTGAGGCATTATTCGAGAAAACCTATGAGGAGTTTCTCGTGTCTGCCAGCATCCTTGACCATTTTGCCCCAGTCCCGGACTTTCGCATTGAGCGCAACAAAGTCTATCCACTGCCGGAAATCCTGCTGTTGGTGGTCAGTGGGGTGCTCAGCGGCGCCGACGGCTGGGAGGCGATCGAGCAGTTCGGCCAGTCCAAGCTCGACTGGTTGCGCAGGTTTGCGCCCTTCTGCGTTGGGATTCCATCGCATGATTGCATTGCCTACGTGATCTCGGGCCTGTCCCCGAAGACGTTCCAAGAGTGCTTCGTGAGCTGGACGCGGGCTGTGTCGGAGGCGACCGGCGGCGAGTTGATCGCGGTCGACGGCAAGACGGCGCGTGGCTCGCGCGATCGGCGCCGCGGCAAGTCCGCGCTGCACATGGTCAGTGCTTGGGGCTGCCACAACCGGTTGGTGCTGGGACAGGCAGCGACGGCGGAGAAATCCAACGAGATCACGGCCATTCCCAAACTGCTGGAGCTGTTAGAGCTGAAAGGCTGCATCGTGACCATCGATGCCATGGGCTGTCAGGCCAAGATCGCCGAACAGATCGTCGCCCAGGACGCTGACTACGTGCTCGGGCTCAAAGGCAACCAGGGCACGCTGCACGACGAGGTGGAGGACTTCTTCGCCACGGCGCTTGCCGGCGGCTTCGCCGGTGTCGCGCACGATTACACTGAGGAGACCGACAAGGACCACGGGCGCTTGGAAGAGCGCCGGTACTGGATCACCGAGGCGCTGAGCACGCTGTCCGATGCACCGCGTTGGCGTGCACTGCGCAGCATCGGCCTGGTCGAGCGCGAGTGTTGGAGCGGCGATCAGCACACGATCGAACAGCGCCTGTTCATCAACTCCATCGGCGCCGACGCCAAACGCTTCGCCCACGCGGTGCGCGGCCACTGGGGCGTCGAGAACCGACTGCACTGGCGTCTGGACGTTGTCTTCAACGAAGATGTCAGCCGCATCCGCAAGGGCAACGCGACGGCCATCATGACCACAATCCGCCATCTGTGCATGAACCTGTTCGAGCAGGAGCCCTCCCAGCGGCGTCTCTCGCAGAAACGCCGCGAGGCCGCTTGGAACGACGACTACCGCGCTAAGGTGATCTTCGGCTGATGGTTTTTATGCGCTGGCCCTGAGGTGCTACTCAGTCCTGGCGATGTTTCCCGGTGGGCTAAGGTAAACTTGCCCAGCCAGCCCGAGCGGCGCTCGCTGCAGCGAATAGACCGGGCGAGCCAAAAACAGAGGCGACGGCTCGTCGAGGCTCGAAACAGGGTAAATCCGGGCGCTAAGCTCCTGCCGCTTCCCCTTTAGTCGACGCCACCTCCAGCATCATAGCGAACCCCGCCCAGTGAACGAAAATACAGGAATAGCATGATCGAAGACCAGCACGACGGTTTCTACTTACAGCGGGTCAAGGTATCTAACCGACTCAAGGATGTACCCCGATTGGACGCCTTTAAGCCGTTTTGCGAAGGGAAGACTGTGTTGCATATGGGCTGCTCGCAGTACCCAAATACTAATCCGGCGACAAACCTACACGTTCAGCTGGCTCCGTTCTGTAAAGTCCTCGACGGTTACGATGTCGCAACCGAAAGCTATGACATTTTGCGGCCATATGTCTCTAATGGTCGCCTTCTTACGTCTCTTAAAGAGGCTCGCCACTATGATGTGGTGCTTATTCCTGAAGTTCTAGAACATGTGCCGAACGTCGAGGAGTTCTTAAATGCGATGTCCGACATTCCAACCGATCGCTACGTAATCACCGTCCCCGACCTTTTCCAGTGCTATACCCGTCATTTCGAGCTGACAGAGAACGACGGTTTGTTCTTGGAAGCAGTGCATCCGGATCACAACTGTTGGTACTCGCCATATACAATCACAAACACGCTAAACAAATACACCGATTGGCGAATTGATGAAATCTGCTGGTTTAACCGCATCTCGCTGTTCGTCTCTGCCACACCTGGAGTGCGTTGAGACCACAGCGTAAACCCTAGGGAAAACCCGTTCCTTCCACACACTTTGCTTGTTCGTAGACTAAGAGTATCGCCAGCAGAATCATCGCTCTCTTCCGCTACTGGGCAGCGTGTAGCACCTTTTCCTTGGAAAGGTTTACAGCGATCGCGACTTCTTAGCCGCCACCTTGATGCAGACCGTTTTGTTGCGATGCCATCCGCACAACCTCCGGTTTTACTGGCTTGAAGACTATCCTTATTTTTTTGCCATGTCTTACCTATGGCGGCGCGGAACGGCAGGGCTTCGCGGTTGCGCAACACTTGAAGTCGGAAGGCTATCGAGTAACCGTATGGGGTTTTCCTTCGCCCTCTGGTCAAGCACCACTCAAAAATGACCTCGATTCCGCTGGGATCGCTTGGTACGAGATCGCGGCCTGGCCAACTCTTGACTGGACCTTCTCGAGATTGGCGATTGATTCGCGTTGGTCTCGAGAGCGATTTTGGGGTTGGTCGAAGCAACTGGCGACGCAAAGCGCCAAACTCCCCGCGGAACGTTTCGATGTCGTGATTCCGTTTACGTTTTGGCCATGTTTGATAGCCACTCTATGTCTGGCGGCGCGCGCCGGCGTCGTGTTGTGGAACCATCGCGGCGGCGATCATGACGCGGGCATCGACTACTCTCCCTTCCTTGTAACTCAGATCAAAACCCGACAACCAGTATTTATTGCAAACTCGCAGGGAGGAGGTGCATTTTTGCGGCGGGTCTTTGCTGTCCCGGACGACAAAGTCGCTATCATTCCCAATGTCTTCGTGCCAGAGGTCGTTTTCAGAAAAGACGACAGGCGTTGGCACACCCCGTCCAACACCATTCGGCTCTTACACATAGCCAATTTCTTCCCAGAGAAGGATGTCGAGACGTTGGTTCGCGCATGCCCCCTATTTGCCGACATTAGTCCTAGGATTGAGCTGCATCTGGTAGGGTATTTCCCAGATCCCGCGCAAGAGGCTGGGGTTCGCCAGCTCTGCGCCGAGCTAGGCGCGGACGCGACCATTATTTTCCGCGGCAGCCTAGATCGCCACGGCGTCACAAGCTTGTTGCGCACGGCTGACATCGGCCTGCTTTCCTCAAGGTCCGAGGGGGCACCCAATGCCGTTCTGGAATATATGTACTTCTGTCTCCCCATCGTGGGCACTGACATCCCTGGAATTCGTGAGCTTCTCGCTCCAAGTAACGCGCAGCGGCTTTTTCCGGTTGGAGACGCACAAGCTTTGGCGGCTAGGGTGCGCGCTTTGGCGACGAACCCTAACCTACGGCTTCAGCTGGGCGCACAGAATCGAACACGTCTTGAAGAGACATACGTGGCGACCCGCATTTTTCCGATGTGGTCTAATTTAATAGGGCGACTTGTTGGTTCATAGAGTGGTGCAGGCTTTTTGTCGCGACGTCGATGCAGCAGGGTCGAGGTGATGCCAACTCTTGACAGGCGAGCGTTCGAAACGACCGCACCGGCGCTTAGGCGTGCGGGCTGATCAAACCACTCCGTGTCCGGGCAGCTTTAGGCTTCACGCGAGAGTGTACCGTCGCATATGGGTTTCCAGAACACGACTTCATTCGCTGCTAAACGTTGCCTCATTCTCACTTTTGTACCAACGCCTCCACAGGTTGGCTTCCACGGACCTTTTTCTATGGATCCAAGGTTGGCCTGTGGCGCGGCAACCACGCGAGCTATACCCAACCGATACAGGTTTTCGGGTGTCAATAGCTGCGGATGATCTCGAA
>CAZGCI010000023.1:0-49859 GCA_964524185.1 uncultured Thiohalocapsa sp.
CTCGCCCTTGAAGCGGTACTTGAAGTCGTTGTCCGGGCCGACGTCGTGGTTCTGCAGAAAGGTGACCAGCTGGGTCACGTCGCCGTAGATCCAGTCCATGGACAGGACCTGACCCGTGCCCTCGAAGGTGCCGCGGCTCAAGGTGTCACGGAAGGTGCTGAAGAGCCCGAAGTCGAGCTGCGGGAAGCCGGAGTCGCCGCCGGAGTGCGGGTCTTGCGGGTCTGACCCCAAGCGGGTGTACCACCAGGGCCGGATCTGCGAAGGCCCGTTGTCGCCGCCGCCGAGGTCGCCCCAGCCGTAGCCCTTGACCAGGTTCTCGCCGAAGACGAAGAGCCCCGGCTTGTGCGCCTTCCAGGCGTTGACGTACTCCAGCAGGTTATCGCGGTCGACGTGCTTGACCGTGTCGATGCGCAGCGCATCCACGCCCATGTCCAGGTAGTGGTTGATGGCGCCGATGATGTAGTCCTTGACGTTGTCGCGCTCGGTGGCGAGGTCGATGCAGTCGCCGGCGAGGTGGCGCTGCTGCAGCGGGTGGGGGCTCTCCCAGTCGCCGCCGCAGATGAAGCCATCTTGGTGATACCAGTCCGAGTCCAGCGTTTGCGGGTCGATGCCGAAGAAGCGGCCGGGGGCATAGCCGGGCTTGGGTACCGTCTCGCCGGTGTTGGGGTCCGTGAGCGGCTCGATACCATCGGGGTCGGACTGGTGCCGCGTTTGCCACCAGTCCGGGGCCATGGGGTTGTCGATGTCGTCGCGGTTGGGCCAGGCGTAGTTGCCGAGGTGGCCCTGGTAGGGACCGTGGTCCACTTGGCCCTGCTCCGCGCCCTGGGGCACGTAGTACTTGGTGGGCAGGTGGTCGATGTGGACCTTGCCGCGGATGCCGTACTGGCAGGAATGGTTCACCACCACGTCTTGGATGATCTTGAGCCCCAGAGCATGCGCCGCGTCGATGAGGTCCTGGTAGGTCGCATCGGGTGACTCGAGCCGCGGGTCGATGCGCGTCCAGTCGTAGGGGTGGTAACCGTGGTAGTCGAGCCCGGAGCGGTTCTCCACCGGCGGCGTGATCCAGATGGCCGTGAAGCCCAGATCGCGGATGTAGCCGAGCCGCGCGATCAGCCCCTTGAAGTCGCCGCGCCAGTGCGGGTCGATGGCGTTGCCCGCGGCGTCGAACTGGATGCGATCGCGGCAAAAGAAGTTGTTGGATGGGTCGCCGTCGTTGAAGCGCGCAGTGAGCAAAAAATAGATGGTCTCCTCGCGGAAATCGGTGCGCTCGGCGATGGGGCGCAGCGCGTCGGTGACGATGGCGGGCTCGGCTGGCCGAGCGGGGGCCGGAGTCGGCGGTGTCGCCGGCACCCCCGCAGGATCCTCAGCATCGGCCGGCGGCGCATCCAGCCAATGGCCGGCACGAGCGAGCCAGCCATCCCGCTCCCGTGCAAGGTCTGCGCTCTGTAGGCCTTCACCGTCGTTGAAGAGCAGCCGCACGCGAACGGTGTCGGTGAAGGTGAAGACGAACCAACCGGGGCAGCCCGGCTCCGGTGCCATGGGCACGCCGGGCCACTCCGTGCCGCCGCCCGCGGGCTCGCGGTCCCAATAGTGGATCAGCACGGGCTCGGCCCAGTCGGCGGGCTTGAGGAAATGGACGGTGATGGACTGCATGCGACAGGGCTCCGGGTACGGCTTCACTTGAGCTGCATTGTGCAGCAGCGCCTTGGCCCTGGGGCGGGTCTGGGGTGGGCTTGGGGCCTGGCCGACCCCCACCTGGATCAAACAGAACGCGATTGACGGCGCAATCAGACGCCGGAGCCGTCCCAATTGCGGAACGCCAGCAGCCAGGACGAGAGCCCGGGGTTGGTTGGCCCCCGGGCCCGCAGCAGCTCGGCGAGGTCGATGAGGATCGTGCGGAAGTCCTGTGTTGCACCGGCGCGCTCGGCCGCGGGCAACAGTTCCGGCTCCACCAGGCTCTCCGCCGCCAGCGAGCCAGCGCCGGCCCACCAGGCGTTGGCGTCGAGCTGGCGCCAGGCCAGGCCCGGGTCGGTGTCCAGCAGGGCGCCGGTAGCCTCGACTTCCGCAGCGCGGGGATGCTCGAGTCGGCGCAGCAGACTGGCGAGCCGGGCCAATAGTGCCTGCGCCTGCTGGCGGTCGGCGGCCTCATCCCGCGGTGCGGGGGTCGGACGGCGTCTGCGCCCGCGCACCATGCTCAGCGGCCGCCGCCGTTGCCGTTGCCGCTGCCGAAGGCGTGCCGTACGGCGGCCTCGATGGCCGTCTGTTGGCGCTCGATATCGGCGACCAGCGCCAGCTGCCGGCGCGCCTTCATCAGGTTCTCGCCCCGGTGGTTGACCCGAAAATAGCAATCGCCCTGCAGGTGATCCGTGAGGAAGCGGATACCGAGCTCCAGGGGGATGAGCCGGATGGCGGCTGCCACCAGCGCCACCTCCGCTGCGCTCAGTAGATCGCCCGCGGCCTGTGCATAGCCCGCTAGCAAGGCCGCGCAGAGATCGACATCGAACCGCGCGGCCGCGGCGTCGGGGCCGATCTCGCCGCCGCGGTTGCAGCAAGAGCGCAGACAGTCGCCGAGGTCGTGGTGCACCAGTCCAGGCTGCACCGTGTCCAGGTCGATTAGGCCGATGGCGTGTATGCCGTCGGCATCGAACAGCAGGTTGTCGAGCTTCGGATCGCCGTGGATGACGCGACGGCGCGTGCGGCCCTGGGCAAGGGCCTCCTCGAGTACGTCGACGAGCGTGCGGCGTGCGCGGATGAAGCCCAGCGCTTGCGTGATCTCCGCGTCGGCTGTGATGGCCACCGCCGGCCCCGATCCTACCGGCGCCAATCCTGCCGGCTCCAGTGAGGCGCTCTCCAGCGCCGCCAGATAGCTCGGCGTATGGTGAAAGCCAGGCAGGGTGACGGCGAGTGCGTCCGGGTCCAGCAGGGCGCCTAGGCGGTGGAAGCGCCCGAGTGCCCGACCGACCTCCGCCGCCTGCGCCGGGCACTCCAGCTGCGACAGCGTGCGGCTCGGCTCGATGCATTCCATGAGCCGCCACCACCCCCCGCCGTGATCGCGCACATAGGGCAGCCCGTCCGCAGCGCGTACCAAGGCAGGCAGCCGCACTCCAACCCGTGGGTGGTCTGCCGCGGTCGCCTGCAGGCGCATCAGGTTGGCCATGATGCGCTCGGGCGCCGGAAACACCGACGCGTTGATCCGCTGGAGCACGAGGGCGCCGCGGGGCCCAGCCACTCGGTAGGTGTGATTGATCAGCCCTTGGCCCAGTGGGGCGATGGTCAGCGGCGCCGCGGACTCGCCGAGGAACGCCCGGGCGATGTCCAGCGCCACCGCGTTGGCGGCTGCCTGGCGGGAGAGGTCTGCGCAATCTGACATACGCGGGTTCTACCAGCGGCGATGGGCCTCAGCAAGCGCGCTAAAGGACAGGCTGGCGGTCAAGTACACGGGCGCGGTCTCAGCACGGAGGCCGCGGTCTCGGCGCCTGACACACCATGCGGCGTGGCAAACTTGACGCCTCTGCACCTATCAGGCGCGGTCAGGCAATCTAGGGCGGCGGAATAACGCCGGGCGGCCCGGGCGCGGCAGCAGCGGCGCACACGAACTGCTATCGCCATGAAACCTCAAGCACCACCAAGCGCAGATGATCAAAGCCCACTCACAACGCCTCTTGCAGCCGTATTCAGCCCAGGTGCAGATCGCTGAATCCGAGCATGCGCGTGCGCTCTCGATGGACGGAGACCTCTGGGAGTTTCAGTTTATCTATGCGAACCGCCGTGCCGCCCAAGGTCGCGCCGGTGGCCACCGCGGCCGCTTTACCAGGGCGGCGCACATCCGGCATTGCGATCTCGAAACCTTTATTGCGAGCTCGCAGACGCAGGATAACCCACGCAACGCCCCAGTGGATCAGCGCATTCTCGACTTGGCGGGCTTCGTGCTGAACCAGCCGCTGCCTTTTGCAGCGTCCGATCGGTACGAGTACTGGCTACTCGATCCGAAGGATGATTCGCCGCTGGCGCTGATCTTCTCTTGTGTGGAGGCATCGGAGATGGCCTCTTTCCCGAAGCTCACCGAGTGGACTGCACTGCCAGCTGCCGTGATGCCCATCGAAACGAGCGCGGCTGAGCGCGCGAGCGCCTACGGGCCCGTCAATTATCGCTTGGAGCGCTCCGTGGCCGAGCGCGCGGGCTCAAAGCCACGGGCGCAATGGTTCACGCGGAGATATTGCGGCGGCGAGGATTTCCCGCCATTTCTCGTGCGTGAGGACTGGGACAGTGAGGAGCAGGCCGATCTCTGTCGCCGCTATCTGCATCGCCAGGCGCCGCGCTTGCTAATGCTGCATGGCGTGAGCAGGGCCGATCGGCAAAGAATGGAATTGGCAGCGAGGGCGAACGCACTCGACGTGGCGCGCTTTTATCCGCTCTACCCGGAGGTCGCGGACCGCGACGTCATGGACAAGATCCGCGTCGAAGCGCGGCTACGCATGGCCGCAGGCGAGACCGCCTATGCGCTAGGCCGCCGGGATGGTGTCCTTTACCAGTGATGCCGCGAACCGGCCCGCGCTGTTCGTGAGTCCGCCGCGCAGCGGCGTCGGATGCTCGACGCCTTGAAGCTCTCACAACGCCTTGCGTGCGACGACGACGTCGACGTGGAAGTCGTCGCCTAGCTGCCCCTGGATCTTATTGTGAGGCCGTACCCGCCGATCGCCCCGACGGCACCCGCCTGCGCCTGGCCGTCATTCGACTGACAGAGATCATTGCAGCGGCAATATGCCGCCGTGTTCGCCTCATCGCGGTGTTAGCAAGGTTCGCAATAAACTCTCGAAAAAGCAGCGGCATACGCCCGCCTTCTGCCCGCGCTGTGGAGTTTGATTGTCCAGACACCCCTGACGTTGGTTATGGCCTTGCCGGTTCCGTTGGCGTTACACTACATCGTTAATGTCAGGACAGACTAACGACCCGCTAAATTCCGAGTGGAACGGTCGGGTTTCCATTGCGCCGTCCGTTCTTCCGGCCGGGGCGGTCGCTCTGATGCAAGGGCGTACCGCAACATCCCCCCTCGAGGTCATCGAGGTCACCACTCGACGTGGAGATATTACCCAATGATTACAAGTAACCCTTTCGCGGTGCTGTCCGCGAACGCCCCGCTTGAGCCGGGGGCCATGCAGGCCTACGTCATTCTCATGGTCCTCCTGGTCATCGGCGGCACGCTGCTCGATGTCATGCATAAGAAGAGCGCGCAATACTTTTTCGAAAAGGGGCAGGCGCTGAAGAAGATTGCCAAGCGTGAAGTCACGAGCGGGGAGAAGCTCGGTCTCGCCGTCAGCACCTTCACCAACGAAGTGCTGGCCTCGAGCGAGTTCGAGAATCGTGATCGCCGCATCTCGCATCTGTTCACGATGTATGGCTTCGTGTTCTTCGTGGTGACCACGGCCCTAATGATCTTTGGCCTGCCTGTCGCTGAAGGCAGTGGCGGCGGTTTGACCGGCCTGCTGTGGCATCTCGGTGCGGCGTCGATCTGCATCGGCGGCTACTGGTTCTGGTTCAAGATCCGGGTGGACGTGCGCGCGGAAGGGAACGAGTGGCACAACGTGCACCAATCGGATCTGTTCATCGTTTCACTCCTGCTCATGGCCACCTTCGCGCTGATTTGGTCCTTCTTGCAGGCGACCACGGGCGCGACGTCGTTGCTGAGCATCGTTGCGTTCGTCATCTTCATCGCCGCATCGACGACGCTCTTCAGCACGATTCTGTGGTCGAAGTTCGCACACATGTTTTTCAAGCCAGCCGCTGCCTTCCAAAAGAAGGTCGCAGTCGCCGACGGCTCTCGGGACAAGTTGCCGGAGATCCCCGATCTGTCCAGTGCGGAGTGCAAGGAGCGGTATCCAGACATCCCGGAGTACATGGGCGACAACCCGCCCAACATGGGCCTCGGCATTAAGCGCGAAGCGCCGACCCACTTCTGACGCTGCGCGGCCGAACCAAGTCATCAAGAGGAATCAGATATGCCAACCTTCGTTTATATGACTCGCTGCGACGGTTGCGGCCAGTGTGTCGATATTTGCCCGTCAGATATCATGCACATCGACCCGAAGGTGCGCCGGGCTTACAACATCGAGCCAAACATGTGCTGGGAGTGCTACTCGTGCGTGAAGGCCTGTCCGCACAACGCCATCGACGTGCGGGGCTATGCGGATTTTGCGCCGCTCGGCCACTCGGTGCGGGTGCGGCGTGATGAGGAGAAAGGCGTCGTTGCCTGGCGGATCATCTTCCGCAATGGCGAGAAGGATATGAATCTCCTGGCGCCGATCACCACGAAGCCCTGGGGCACCGGCATCCCGCAGCTCGCCGACGAGCCGAGCCCGAGCCAAGAGATGCGCGACAGTCAACTGCTGTTTAACGAGCCGAAATACATTCGGTTCGATGACGGCGGCTTGCACACACTCGAGGCCAGCGGGCTCACCATGAAGACAGGGGTGTACGAATAATGGCTTACAAAACAATCATTGAGGACGGCATCGACATCCTGGTGTGCGGCGCAGGCCTCGGCGGCACCGGTGCCGCCTTCGAGTCCCGCTACTGGGGCAAAGACAAGAAGATCGTCATCGCCGAAAAGGCAAATATCGACCGCTCCGGTGCGGTCGCGCAGGGCCTGTATGCCATCAATTGCTATATGGGCACCCGCTTTGGCGAGAATAACCCGGAAGACCACGTACGGTATGCGCGTATCGACCTCATGGGGCTGGTGCGGGAAGACCTGCTGTTCGACATGGCACGCCACGTCGACTCCACTGTGCACCAGTTCGAGGAGTGGGGCCTGCCGTTGATGCGCAACCCGAAGACGGGCGCATACCAGCGGGAGGGCCGGTGGCAGATCATGATCCACGGCGAGTCCTATAAGCCCATCGTCGCCGAGGCTGCCAAAAAGTCGGCCGATAAGGTCTTCAACCGCGTTTGCGTGACCCATCTTCTGATGGATGAGGCCCAGGAGAACCGTGTCGCCGGGGCCGTCGGTTTCAATGTGCGTACCGGCAACTATCACGTGTTCAAGGCCAAGGCGGTCATTGTCGCCGCCGGTGGCGCGTCGAATATCTTCAAGCCGCGTTCCGTTGGCGAGGGTGCGGGTCGCGTTTGGTATGCACCCTGGTCGTCGGGCTCCGCGTATGGCTTGATGATCGGCGCCGGCGCCAAGATGACCCAGATGGAGAATCGGATCGTTCTTGCGCGCTTCAAAGACGGTTACGGGCCGGTCGGCGCGTACTTCCTGCATCTCAAGACCTACACCCAAAACGGCCTTGGCGAGGAGTACGAATCCAAGTGGTTCCCCGCCCTCGAGGAAATGGTCGGCAAGCGCTACCTGGACGTGGACGCGTCGCATCGCACCCATCGTCCAATCCCGACCTGCCTGCGCAATCACGCCTTTATCTCGGAGGTCAACGCCGGTCGCGGCCCCATCCACATGGTGACGATGGAGGCGTTCCAGGACCCGCATCTCGAGGAGATCGGCTGGCACAACTTCTTGGGGATGACCGTTGGCCAGGCCGTGTTGTGGGCCGCCACCGATGTCGACCCGAAGTATGAGAACCCTGAGCTGACAACGTCAGAGCCCTACGTCATGGGTTCCCATGCGACTGGCTGCGGCGCCTGGTGCTCGGGCCCCGAGGACATTTCGCCCCCCGACTACTTCTGGGGCTATAACCGCATGACCACGGTGGAAGGGCTGTTCGGCGCCGGCGACGCGGCGGGTGGCACCCCCCATGCCTTCTCGTCCGGATCCTTCACGGAAGGACGGCTCGCGGCCAAGGCGGCCTGCAAGTACATCGACGACGGCAAGGCGGAGGGCATCCGCGTCTCGGATGAGCAGATCAACCGTCGCAAGGAAGAGATCTACAAGCCGATGGAGCACTATCGAGTGTATCGGAACGAGATCACCGGCGGCTCGGTCAACCCGAACTACATCAACCCGCGGCAGGGTCTGGATCGGCTGCAAAAACTGATGGACGAGTATTGCGGCGGCGTGACGGTCAACTACATGACCAACGAAAAGCTGCTGCACATCGGACTCAAGAAGCTCAAGCTGCTGGAGGAGGATCTCGAAAAGCTTGCTGCGGAGAACATCCACGAGCTGTTGCGTGCGTGGGAGCTGAAGCACCGCCACCTGACCTCCGAGGCCGTGATGCATCACACGCTGTTCCGTAAGGAGACGCGTTGGCCCGGCTACTACTATCGCGGCGATGCGATGAAGGTGGATGACGAGAACTGGCATGTCCTGACGGTGTCCCGCCGTGACCCGGAGACCGGCGACTACACCATGGAGAAGGCCCCCTGCTACCATCTAGTGGAGGACAAGGCCGAGGCGGAGGCTGCTTAGCCCCGCCTAAAGCCGGGGCCCCTGGTGCAAGCGGGGGCCCGAGCTCGGGGCCTCGGCCAGCCTCCTCGTGAAGTGGTTACGAAGGACGTCGATGTGACATGAATATCATCGATCAGTCAGACGAGGAAATTTGTGCCATTGCGCATCCTCTCTGGGATGACCTCATCAAGTACTCGAACAAAGGCCAGTACGGCAAGTTTATTCGGCACTTTTCGTACGAGCTGCTGCTCGGCTTGAACGAGGTGGAGCTGGGGAAGCAATTTGCGCATAGCGATTTGTCACGGAACCTGGCGGAAGAGCGCGAATTTTTAGGGCTCATTCGGCGCGGCGAGCATGTGACGGTTCTCTACCGCGTGCGCAGCACCAACAAGGCCGGCGAGTGGCTCGGACGACTGGTGCTCGGCTATGAGAAGGGCGAAGTCCGTATCTTTGCCGCATCGATTTTTTGACGCTATGACACACACCATCCAACAGGATAAGTACGTCGAGCTCAAATACTCCGTGATCGACGCGCAGACGCGCGATGTGTTGACGGGAGTCGATTTTCCCTTGGGCTATGTTCACGGCGTCAATGACGTCCTCTCGTCGCAGGTGATGGCAGAGCTGGAGGGCAGGGCAGCTGGTGATAAGATCGCGGTGGAGCTGGACTGTCATCAGTTGTTCGGTCCTAGGGATGAGTCCCTGGTGGTCACCGACTTGATTGAGAATGTGCCGGAGGCGTATCGGGAGGTCGGTACGACCATCGTCATGGAGAATGAGCAGGGCATGGCGAAGACCTTCCTCGTGACGAGGATGGATGAGAAGACCCTGACGATCGATGGAAACCACCCCTTGTGTGGCCGTCAGGTGGTGTTTGAGCTCGAGGTACTCATGGTGCGCGACGCGACGGAAGCGGAGATCGCGGCTGGCGGTAAGGTGGAGTCGCAGCCCGAGCTTGCGGGTGTCAGGTCTGTGCCGCTCTAGCGGTCGCGCTGATACAGGGCGTTGCAGACGGCACGGCAGAGGCAAGACAGCATGCACCTGAACCTGGATCCAACAGCATTCGAGGAGCAGCAGGCCATTTTGGTGCAGGCGCTCGTGGAGAGCATCAGGGTCAAGCTGCAGGAAGCTGGCTTACGCGGTGACATGCTGGAAGACGTCACCGTGAGCATTGCGTTCAGTGTTGCCAGCATCGTGGACGACACCGCTGCAATCGAGGTCGACGGGACGGAAGTCCACCCCTATCTGTCTTTTCGTACGGCGGATGACGCATTGACGCACTGCGGAGAAAACTCGTACACCCATGAGTTCGTGTACGAGGTGTTGCAGAAGCTCCGCGAGCAGCAGTAAGGCGACGCGAACCGTTTGCCGGATAGTGTGCGAGCGTTTTTCTAACGGGGTCGCCCGCCTTGTGGCGGTCGCACTCCACATACCCCACGATAGTCTGTCGAGAGGAGGTCCAGTATGAGCGAACAACCCAAGAGCAGGCCAAAAGTGCCGGAGGGGAAGGCGCGTTTCTACACGACGAAGCAAATGGAGCCCAATGAGAAGGGTTTCGTCGGGTATCAGACGGTCTGGGATACGCTGCAGAAAGAGGTCGAGTACAAGGCACCGAAGCGGCCCTGACCGCCAGGCAGCTGTCGCGAGCAACCTGATGCTCGGCAGCGCCCCAGGCCGAGCCGAGCCGACCCGAGCAAGTAGCGGGATGTCGATCCCGTTCCTTGCCAGGAAAGGGCCAAGGGCCGAGCTTCCAGGCGGAACCGCGGACCCCAGGGGTTCGCTTGCCCGCCCTTGCCCCCGGACCTCGGCCCTCCGCCCTGCCTGGTGGAAGGCCCGCTGGCCTGCTGCCAGCCCCGTCGCAAGCCGGCCTGAGGCGCCGCTTCGCGCTGCATTGCTCGCTTTGCATTGGTGCGACTGGCCCCGACGGCGCACTGCGTGTCCTCCATGGGGACAGGGCCCCGCTCAGGGCGCGTGATCAGCCGCGGGACGCCCGTCGTACTGCAGCTCCTCGGCGGTGGCATCGCGAACCGCTAGGATCTGCACCTGGTAGATGACCTCCCTGCCACAGAGGGGGTTGTTGCCATCGAAGGTGATCGTTTCCCCTTCGATCTTGGTCACGAGAAAGCTCTTCATTTGCCCGAGGTCGTTTTCCATCAGGATCTGCGTGCCGACCTGGCGATACTCGCGCGGCACGACAGCCACCTGTTGGGTGATCACGAGGGCCTCGTCCCTTGGCCCGTACAGTTCGCTGCAGTCCACAAGCAGGTCCACCCGGTCACCCTGGCTCTTACCTTCGAGCGCTTGGGTGATGCTGGGTGCCAAGATCTCATTGACTCCATGCACGTAATGGCGGGGCCGCGCGACTTCGGTGAGGACAGCGCCGGTCTTGCTGTCCCGCACGCGGTAGGTGAGTTCGACGTACTTGCCGTCGGCAATCGCGTTTGCATTGTGTTCAGACATTAAACTTGAAGGAGCAGTTGGACGGCCGTCAGGGTGCGTTCCGCGGGCTAGTCTGGCCTGCGTCAGGCAGCATCACAACACCTTTGCCAGTGGCGATGGTGCTGGTCTACATTGGCCGGGTTGTGTCCAGCGCGCGGGGCAGGAATAGGGCGTTGGGTGTTGACCACACGGCTTTGTGACGGAGTGATTGACCAGCCCATGGCCGCAGAGCGCACCAGACGCCCGCAGGACGACGAGCCCGATCCGCCGCAGCCAGGCTCCCATCCCGTGCCGACGGGGCTCGCCGGGCGCATCGCGCGGACCTTCATCAACACGCCGGTGACGCCCATGCTCCTGCTCGGGTGTCTGTGCATCGGGCTCATCGGCCTGTTCTTCACGCCGCGGCAGGAAGACCCGCAGATCTCCGTGCCGATGATCGACGTCTTCGTCGCCTATCCGGGGGCCTCCGCGGAGCAGGTGGAGAGCATGGTGACGGAGCCCCTGGAGCGGATCATGAAAGAGATCCCCGGGGTGCGGCACGTCTACTCCGCCACGCAACGTGGCGCTGCCATCGTCACCGTGCGCTTCTACGTGGGCGAGGACATGGGTGAGTCCATCGTCAAGGTGCACGATAAGCTCCAGTCCAACCTGGACAAGGTGCCGCCTGACGTGCGCATGCCGCTGGTGAAGCCCGTGAGCGTCGACGATGTGCCCGTGGTGACGGCGACGCTGTGGTCAGAGGACGTCGGAGACGCCCAGCTGCGCACCTTGGCGCTGGACGTCCTGCAGGAGCTCGGCGCCGTCAAGGACACCGGCAAGGGCTTCGTGGTCGGCGGGCGTGAGGAGCAGATTCGCGTCGAGGTGTTGATGGAGCGTCTCGCCGGCTACGGCGTCACGCTGGACCGTATCGCCGGCACCATTCAGAGCGCCAACGCCGAGCTGGAAACCGGCGGCAGCGAGTCCAGGGGCGCGGCCTACCGGGTTTACTCCGGCGCCTTCCTGCGCACGGCAGATGACGTGGCCAGGCTGGTGATTGGCGCCCAGGGGAGCGTGCCAATCTACGTGCGCGACGTCGCGGTGGTCCAGCAGAGGCCGGAGGATGCCAGGGCGATGGTCACGCACTCCACGGGGCCCGCCTACCGCGGTGATGCACCGGCGGACAGTGCGCCGGCGGTGACGCTCGCCATCGCCAAGAAGGAGAAGACCAACGGCGTCACCGTCGCCAACGCGGTGCTGAAACGGCTCGAAAGGCTAAAAGGGACGCTGATCCCCAGCAACGTCCACGTCGAGATCACGCGCAACTACGGCAAGACCGCCAACGATAAGGTCAACGAGCTGCTGCGGGCGATGTTCGAGGCCGCGGTCATCGTCTCGATTCTCTGCCTGGTGGGGCTGGGTGCGCGTGCGGCCTTGGTGGTGATCAGCGTCATCCCGGTGGTCATTTTGCTCACCATCTGGTGGGCCATGGTGGTGGACTACACCATCGATCGGGTCAGCCTGTTTGCGCTGATCTTCGCCATCGGCATCCTGGTGGACGATGCCACCGTGGTGGTGGAAAACATCTTTCGACACTGGCTGGAGGCGGGTAAGACCACAATCGCCCAGGCCGTGTACGCCGTCGACGAGGTGGGCAACCCCACCATCCTCGCCACGTTCACCATCATCGCCGCGCTGCTCCCCATGGGCTGGGTCAGCGGGCTGATGGGGCCGTATATGCGGCCAATCCCGGTGCTCGGCTCCTCAGCCATGTTCTTCTCGCTGGTGGCGGCCTTCGTCTTCACGCCCTGGTTCGCGCTGCGGGTGCGCCCCCGCATGGCAGCCCTGCGCAAGGCAGAGCAACGCGAGGAGACGACCCGGCGTTTGATTGGTCGTTTCTACCGGCCCCTGGTGGTGCCGTTGATCGACAGCCGTCCGCTGGGCTTGGCCTTTCTGGTGTTGGTCATCGCCGCCACGGCGGGCGTCTGCCTGCTGTTCTACACCCAGACCGTGCCGGTCAAGATGCTGCCCTTCGACAACAAGCCGGAGTTCAGTGTCGTTGTGAACATGCCCGAGGGCACCGCACTGCCGGAGACCGCCAATGTCGTTCGGCAACTGGCGGATAAGGTTCGGCAAATGCCGGAGGTCACGGCGGTGCAGACCTACGCCGGCACCGCGCAACCGTTCAACTTCAACGGCATGGTCCGCCACTATTACCTGCGCGCCAACCCCTGGGAGGGCGACCTGTTGGTGATGCTCCAGGACAAGCAGGAGCGCGCGCGGGGCAGCCATGAGATCGCCGTCGCCGCCCGAGCGTTGCTCACGCCCTTGGCGCAGAAGCTGGGGGCCCGGATCGCCGTGGTGGAAATGCCCCCCGGGCCGCCGGTGCTGCAGACGGTGGTGGCAGAGGTCTACGGCCCCAACGCCGAGGTGCGTCGGCAAGTCGCGGCCGACATGACGACGCTGTTCGAGGACGTCGAGAATGTGGTCGACGTCGACAACTACATGGCCGAGCCCTACGACTACTGGCGTTTCGAGGTAGATACCGAAAAGGCGGTGCGCCGGGGCATCTCCGTGGACGCCATCAACCAAGCCCTCGCCATGGCCATGGGCGGCTTCCAAGTGGGCGACGTCAAGCGCGGGACCGTGCAGGAGCCCACCTACATCGTGCTCCAGGTGCCGCTGGCGAACCGCGCGGAGCTGACCACGCTGGGCAGCCTGCCCATCGGTGCACCCGGCGGCGCGGTGATTCCACTCTCCGAACTCGGCCGGTTCGTCAAGCGGACCGAGGACCCGGTCATCTATCACAAGGACCTGCGGCCCATGGAGTATGTGGTGGGCGAGATGGAAGGCCGCCTCGGTGCGCCCATCTACGGCATGCTCGAGGTCGAGGCGCTACTCAAGGACTACACGGCTCCGGACGGCGTCCGGTTGACCGGCATGCCCATGGGCCTCATCGGCCCGCCCGCCGATGACTCGGTCTCGGGCTTCGAATGGAGCGGCGAGTGGACCGTCACCTACGAGACCTTCCGCGACATGGGGCTCGCCTTCATCGCCGCGCTGCTCCTGATCTACGGGCTCATCGTCTGGGAGTTCCGCGACTTTGCCCTGGCGGGGCTCATCATGTCCCCCATCCCGCTCACCCTCATCGGCATCATCCCGGGCCATCTCGTGATGGGCGCCGAGTTTACGGCCACGTCCATGATCGGCCTCATCGCACTGGGCGGCATCATCGTGCGGCAGTCCATCCTCATCGTCGAGTTCGTGAAAATGGAGGTGGCCAAGGGCAAGACTGTGCGCGAGGCGGCGGTGGCTGGGGCCGAGATCCGCATGCGCCCCATCCTCATTACCTCCCTGACGCTGATGGCCGGCGCCTGGGCCATCATTGATGATCCGATCTTCCAGGGTATGGCCGTCAGCCTCTTCTTCGGCGCAGGCGTTGCCACCCTGATGGCCGTCATCGTGATCCCGCTCGGCTGTATCAGCCTGCGCAAGCACTTCTACTTGCTGGAGATGGAGAGCGGCGAGATCGCCCTGTCCGGGCGCTATGCACAGATCGAGGGCGTGACCGGCGAGGGCGCCTCGTCGCCTGCGTCGCGCCGGTCAGCAGGGTTGCGCCTCTGGGGCGGCATAGTCACCGTACTGATGTGGCTTGCGGGCGCGGTGCGTGCCTCGGTCGGGTTCCTCTGGCGCCTGGTGCGGGCGCTCGTGCTCGGCCGGCGGGGCAGGGCCCAGGCCGCCCCGGCCCCGCGCGACCCCGGGCCTGGCTCACCGCCCGGTGGGGACGCGTCGCCCGGCGCCGGACCTGGCACCGCCGGCGGTGCCCGGGCGGACAGCAGGGTAGGTGCACCCGAGCCCGGAGCTACAGCCCGACTGGGGCCGGAGACCGCCGTTCAACAGCCCTCGGCGGTTGCAGCGGCGCGCTCAACCGGCACAGCAGCAGCAGCGCCGAGCCAGCCCGACCCGGCACACCCGCGCAACCCGCAGGCCGCGAAGAAGACCGCTGCCAAGACAGGGACGGCCAAGAAAGCGCCGACAAAGAAAGCGCCGACAAAGAAAGCGCCGACAAAGAAAGCGGTAGCCAAGAAAGCGCCCGCTAGGAAAGCGACGACCAAACAGGTTGTCGCGAAGCCAGGGCCGGCGACGAAAAAATCGCCAGCGACAAAGCAGCCGTCGGCCGCCAAGAAGGCCCCGGCGGGCACCGCAACGGGCCGGAGGTCGCGTGCGCCGGCCAGCGACACCGGCAGTGCGTCGGCCGGTTCGACCCTGCGATCAACGCGCCCGCGCTCGAGCACCTGACATCGAGCAGGTCAACCCGCCACCTGCCCGGCACGCTCTGCGATGGCGAGCTTCAGCGCATCGGCTCGGATGTCGACCCAGCGCTCGGTGGGTACGACGCGCTCCATACGCAGGCTAAGCAGGCGCTTGCGGGGCTGGGCCTGGAGGCCCGAGAAATAGACGCGGCAGCCGTGCTGTACGGCATCGCGGACCGCACCCTCGATGGCGAGCGATGTGGTCACGCCCAGGTGCGGCACCGCGGTGAGGTCCACGATGAGGCTCTTGGCCTGGGCGATTTCGTGCTGCTGGCGGGTGATGGCCTTGGCGGCGCCGAAGATCAGTGGCCCGCTCAGGCACAACAGGCCGATGCCGTTGCTCGGGTCGCCGAGGATTTTCTTCTCCTCCGCAGTGGCGTCGATGCATTGGGCCTCCGGTGCCTGATCCGACAAACCCAGTAGGTTGACCTCTTCCGACTGCAGGTCGACCAAGCGGCGGATCGTCAGCACGTTGGCCACAAACAGCCCGATGCCGACGGCGGTGATGAGGTCCACGAAGACCGTCATCAGGATGACGCCGTACATGATGAGCGCGCCGCGCATGGAGACCCGGTGCGCACGGCGCAGGAAGCTCCAGTCGATGATGTCGATGCCCACCTTGATGGCGATGCCGGCGAGCACGGCCTTGGGGATGGGCTCCACCAAACTGCTCGCACCAAACACCACCACGGCCAGGATCAGCGCGCGGGTGAGACCGGACAGCGCGCTGCGTGCGCCGGTCTGGATGTTGACCACCGTGCCCATGGTGGCACCGGCGCCGGGAAGCCCGCCGAACAGGCCAGAGACCAGGTTGCCGAGGCCCTGTCCCATGAGCTCTTTGTCGGAGTTGTGCTGGGTGCGGGTGAGGCTGTCGGCGATGACCGAGGTCAGTAGGGCATCGATGGAGCCCAGCAGGGCCAGCACCAGGGCGTCGATGACCATACGCTCCCATTCGGCCGCACTGAAGGTCGGCATCTGGATGCTCGGCAGGCCGCCCGGCACCTCGCCGATGGCGCGATAGGCGCCGCTGCCGAGGACGAAGATGGCAAGCAGTGTGCCCACCACCAGCGCCAGCAGCTGCGGCGGCACGAAGCGCCGCCAGCCGCGCGGCATCAGCACCAGAATGGCCAGGGCGAGGCCGCCGAGGGCCGCTTCGCCGGCATTGACGTTGGCAAACAGCTCCGGCAATGCCGTCAGCGAGCCGATGACACCGCCGCCGGGGGATGCGAAGCCGAGCAGCGGCGGCAGCTGGATAATGATCAAGATGAAGCCGATGCCGGACATGAAGCCCGAGATCACCGTGAAGGGCATCATGGTGACGTAGCGGCCCAGCTTGAGCGCACCGAACAGCATCTGAAACAGCCCGGTGAGCATCACCGTGGTGAAGGCCATGGCCATGCCGTGCTCAGGGTTGGCGGCCACCATGGTGGTGATGACGGCCGTGAAGACGACGGTCATGGGTCCGGTGGGCTCTGAGATCAGTGTCGGCGTACCGCCGAAGAGCGCCGCAAACAGGCCTATGAGCACGGCACCATAGAGCCCCGCCTCGGCGCCCGCGCCGGACGCCACGCCAAAGGCCAATGCCATCGGCAGCGCGATCACCGCCGCCGTGACGCCGCCGAACAGGTCGCCTCTGGCGTTGTCAAGACTGATCTGATTGAAGATCCGCATGCCTTACTGAGTCCTCTGCCAGGGCGCGGCTGACGCGCCAAAATCGGTGCGGGAGTTTCCTGGCGGCGCTATGCCATTGGAAATTGATAAAGCGAATTGAAAACATAGATCAACGATTATCATTCGGCCTTCGCTGGCTTGCGCGCCGCAGGCGCTGGTCCTGAGCCGCCGTCCGTGCCGCTCTCACGGTGCGTGAGACAAACGTGCTGCAGACACCGCCGCTGTCTCAACCTGTCAGAATAACAAGATGAACATCGACGCCCAGACGTTTAGGCCCGCCGACCGGTGGCGCCGCCGCCCGGCTATCCCGCTCGCGGTCTTCTCCGTCGCTGTCGCTGCGCTGTTCGCGGTGCCGCTGCTCGGCGTGGTGCTGAACATCTTCAGCCCGGGGCAGGGCAACTGGCCGCATCTGGTCTCCACGGTGCTGCCCGACTATGTGCAAAACAGCCTGACGCTGATGCTCGGCGTCGGCGCCGCCGTGGTGATCGGCGGCACCGGCACCGCCTGGCTCGTGGTGATGTGCCGCTTTCCCGGGCGGCGGCTGTTCGAATGGATGCTGGTGCTGCCGCTGGCCATTCCGGCCTACGTCGTCGCCTACGCCTACACGGATCTGCTCCAACACGCGGGGCCGGTGCAAACCCTGTTGCGTGAGCTCACCGGCTGGGGTCCGAGAGATTACTGGTTTCCGAACATCCGCTCCACCGGCGGTGCCATTCTCGTCTTCAGCGCCGTGCTCTACCCCTACGTGTATCTGCTCGCGCGCACCGCCTTCCTGCAGCAGTCCATCTGCGCGCTAGAAGTCGGTCGCTCCCTGGGCCGCTCGCCCTGGGGCGCCTTCTGGAGCATCGCGCTACCGCTGGCCCGTCCGGCCATCGTCACCGGCATGGCGTTGGCGCTGATGGAGACCCTGGCAGACTTCGGCACCGTCGCCCACTTCGGCGTGCCCACCTTCACCACGGGCATCTACCGGACCTGGTATTCCATGGGCGACCGCGTCGCTGCGGCGCAGCTCGCGAGTGTGCTATTGGCTTTTGTGTTTGCGCTGCTGCTGCTGGAACAATGGAGCCGCTGGCGGGCGCGGTTCCACGAGACGTCGCGGCGCTGGCAGGCGATCGACCCCTACCGGCTCCGCGGCTGGCGCGCCTGGCTGGCGACGGCCTTCTGCGCGGGACCGCTTCTCATCGGGTTCATCGCCCCGGTGGGTATGCTGCTCTGGATGGCGGCCATCGGCGGGCACAACCCGCTGACGAAACGGTATCTGGAGCTCACCGCCAACAGCGCCACCGTCGCCAGCATCACCGCGGTGCTCGCGGTGGTGCTGGCGCTGTTCCTTGCCTATTTGGCACGCATCGAGCGCTCCCCCTTAGCTGCCGGCGCCAATCGGGTGGCATCACTTGGCTATGCGGTGCCGGGCTCGGTCATCGCGGTGGGCATCCTGTTGCCGGTGGCGGCGCTCGATAACGCCATCGATACCTGGTTCCGCAACCACTTCGGCTACGGCGTCGGGCTCATCTTCACCGGCGGCATCGCGGCGCTGGTGTTTGCCTACCTGGTGCGCTTTCTGGCGGTGTCCTTCAACACCGTGCAGGCCAGCCTCGGTAAGGTCACCACCCACATGGACGACGTCGCCCGCTCGCTGGGGCACGGACCCCTCAGCACCGCCCTCAAGGTGCACATCCCGGTGATCTCCGGCGGGCTGCTCACGGCCGGGCTCATCGTCTTTGTCGACGTGTTCAAGGAGCTGCCCGCCACGCTGATCATGCGCCCCTTCGACTTCGACACCCTCGCCGTGCAGGCCTACAACCTCGCCAAAGACGAGCGCCTCACCCAAGCCGCCACCCCGTCGCTGATCATCGTCGCCTGTGGCCTGCTGCCGGTCTTCTTGCTCAGCCGCCAGATCATGGCCTCCAGGCCGGGCGGCAACAAACAGCCCACAAGACCGCAGCCGTTGGGCGCTGAGCCCAGCACGCCGCCCTTGGCTGCAGGGGGTTGATCAGTCCCGAAACGAAGACGTTGGAATCAACCGCGCCTGTGCAGCCCAGCATGAGCACGGCGAGCCACAGCGCGCTGCCGGCCGGCGGGTGGCGGGTCGTCGCCGATGGGGCATTTCGGCCGGTCTCTACTGGCGGCGGCAAGTTATACCCGTCACACATGGATTTCCGGCCGCGATGCACGCCGCTCGCACCCGATCGCAGCTGCCGACTCCTCGCCATAGCGGCGACTATGACTCGTCGTCGTGCCTTGCGCTCGGGCACGAGCGACGCACCTCGCTTGCCCGAAAACCCATGCGCGACGGGTATAGCCGGTTGCGGCGCCCAGTGGCACGACGATGACTTCCAGCTACGACTCCGACCGCACAACACGCAACACCCAACGGCGCGCCATCGCCAAGCTGCTGGCCGAGCGCCCAAGTCTCCGCCCGCGGCTGCCCGAGCTGATGGACACCGGCTACGCCGACGGCCTCGATGGTGCGGGCGCCGCGACGCCCTTCGACTACGACCCGCTGCCCCCGCACCCCGGAGCAGGTACTCGGCGATTGGCTGCCGGAGTAGAGCGAGCCGGAGACCGTCCCCGCGGGGTATCGGTTCAAGTCGGACGGCGAGCGCCCAGGAGGCCTGACTCGCCGCGCCAACCACGAGCGCCTGGCACAAGCCGCGAAGCCCAATAGCCAGTCTGAGACCACCAGACGCCAGACCCAAGTAAAAGCCCCGACGCGCTGGGCGCAGCCGGGGCTTGTGGGTTGGCGTCAGCGCAGCGGATTGCGCGGGCTCGGTCGACGCCGTCAGCCCGCGCCATCGAGGGGGCTCATTCGTAACCGACGCGGTCGTAGATGCGCTGGGCCTCGGCCTGGTTCTTGCCAAGCACCGTCAGGTTGATGGTATCCGGCTTGAAGGTCCCAAGCTTGGCAACGCTGTCGGCCAGCGGCGTGTCGGGCACGGCGGGGTATTCGTCGTTGCCGGCGGAGAAGTATTCCTGCGCCTGCTCACTGCTGAGGTACTCGAGGAACTTGACGGCATTCTCGCGGTTCGGGGCGTGCTTGGCGACGCCGGCACCGGAGATGTTGATGTGCGCACCGAAGCTCTCTTGGTTGGGGAACACCCAACCAATACCTGCAAGGGCCTCTGCGTCCAGGTCCGCGTTATCGGTGCGTAGCAGTCGGGCGAAGTAGTAGGTGTTGGCCAGCGCGATGGCGCACTCGCCGGACGCGACGGCCTTGATCTGGTCGGTGTCGCCGCCCTCCGGGCTGCGGGCGCGGTTGTTCCAGACGCCCTCGGCCCACTGTTCGGCGGCCTCGGGTCCTAAGTGGTCCATCAGTGCGGCCATCAGCGACAGCATGTAGATATTGCTGGAGCTGCGGGTGCAGACCAGGCCCTTGAGCTTGGGGTCGGCGAGGTCTTGGTAGGTCTGAATGTCCTGCGGGTCCACGCGCTCCTTGTCGTAGAAGAGGATGCGCGCGCGCGTGGAGAAGCCCCACCAATGGCCGTCCGGATGGCGCAGCCACTCGGGGATGCGGGATTCCAGCACCTCGGACTCCACCGGTTGGAAGAGTCCGGCTTCGTCGGCGCGCCAGAGGCGGCCCGCATCCACGGTGATGAGAATATCGGCGGGGCTGTTGCGGCCCTCGGCCTTCATGCGCTCGATGAGCTCGTCGCCGTTGCCCTCGATGCGCTTGATCTTGATGCCGGTCTGCTCCTCGAAGTCCGAGTAGAGCCGCTCGTCCGTGTCGTAGTGACGCGACGAGTAGAGATTCAGCTCGCCCTCGGCGAGGGCGGCGCCGGCGAAGAGGCACAGCGCCAGCGATGCGGCTGCGCCGATGGACGTCTTGTTTTGCATGGTGTCTCCTCAGTAACGGATCTGGAACGCATCTGGGTTGGAAGGCGCGTAAGCGTAGCAGGGTCGCGAATCGTTCGCATTATAAAATTTTAACGGGCTGGCTGCTCACCGCCGTCTCGCAGCAACGTCCGGGCGCTTGTAGCCGGTCGCCGGGCCGAGGCGGCGAACACCGGCTTGGTAGGGGTGGCCTTGCCCGGCCCGGGGCAGGGGCCCGCCGGGTCGTGGTGTCGCGCTGGCCTGTCTGGGACGGCAGCCCGCCGCGATAGGCGCGGGCGGCCGCCGAGGGCTTATTCGGTGGGTAGAGCGTCTCCGCAGCGCACAACGCCGGTGCCGATCTCCCCCTTGGCCTTCTTGAGGCGCTCGCGCATACCGTCACAAACGGTCTGGAGCACCTTGATGCGCGCGAAGAGCTTGTCGTTGCCTTCCACGAGGGTCCAGGGCGCGTACTCGGTGCTGGTGCGGGCGACCATCTCGTTGACGGCCGTCTTGTATTCGGGCCACCGCTCGCGGTTGCGCCAGTCCTCGTCCGTGATCTTGTAGCGCTTGTAGGGTGTCTCCTCCCGGTCCTGGAAACGGCGCAGCTGTTCTTCCGGGCTCACGTGGAGCCAGAATTTCATGAGGATGGCGCCGTTCTCCACCAGCTCCTCCTCGAACTCGTTGATCTCGCTGTAGGCGCGGCGCCATTCCGCCTCGCTGGCAAAGCCCTCCACCCGCTCCACCAGTACGCGCCCGTACCAGGAGCGGTCGTAGATGATCATGCGCCCAGCGCGGGGAATATGCCGCCAGAAGCGCCACAGGTAGTGGTGCGCCTTCTCCTCGTCAGTGGGTGCGGCCACCGGGATGGCCCGGTAGAGCCGCGCGTCGATGGCTTGGGTAATGCGGCGGATGGCGCCGCCCTTGCCGCCGGCGTCCACGCCCTCGAACACCAGCACCGTGGTGCGGCCCTGTTTGTAGGCGGTCCAGGCCAGATCATTGACCTCCGCCTGGAGCTGCTTGAGCCGTTCCTTGTAGTCGTCCTTGTCCAGCGCCTGGCTCAGGTCGAGCTGGTCCAACAGCGTGACCTGGGCGCTCTCGGACTCCGGCAGCTGGAGCGGGTCCGACGGCGTGGCGGGCTCAGTGATGACCTGTTGCTGCAGGCGCGCGTGGATGGCCTGCAGCAGCGTCTTGCCGACGGCAAGGTCGCGGTAGCGGGTGTCCTCCGCCTCCACCAGGTACCAAGGCGCAATGCCGCGATCGGTTTGCCGGATCACGCGCTCGGCCACGTGCTCGAAGAGCTGGTACTGCTCCGAGAACTTGGATTTCTCCGGCAGCATCTTCCAGCGGCTGCGGTCGTCGCGGGAGAGCTCCTTGAGGCGCCGTTTCTGGTCCTTCTCACTGAGATGGAACCAGAACTTGACAATGAGCGCCTTGTCCTGTGTGAGCATGCGCTCGAAGTCCACGATGCGCCCCAGCTCCGCATCCAGGGCCGCGTCATCGCAGTGGCCCTGGAAGCGGTGCTCGATGGGTGCCAGGTACCAGCCGCCGAACAAGATGCCGATCTCCCCCCGCGGGGGCAGGGCGCGCCAGAAACGCCAATAGCGCGGGCGCTCGCGTTCCTCGTCGCTCGTCTCCCAGAAGGCGAAGGTCTGCACGCCGCGCGTGTCCAGCCACTCGTTGAGACGGTTCACCACCTCGCCCTTGCCGGCGGCCTCGACGCCGGCAATGATGACGAGGACGGGGATGTTGCTCTCTCTGAGCCGCCGCTGGGCCTCCAGCAGCTCCGTGCGCAGCTCGTCACGCTGCGCCTTGAAGTCCTCTTTGCTGACGCTGCGGCCCACCTTGGTTGCCTCGAACATCTGTGCTTACCTCGCAATGGCGCGACGAGCGCCGGGTAGGGTCAGTCTGCAACAAGACCGGCATGGCCACCGGCACCGAGTGCGGGCCCGCGCGGGCATAACGCTCATCCGTGCCGGCGCAGCGCGGCCGCCGTCTCCACCGTCAGGGCCAGGGCCGCCTGCAGTTGCTCCGGCGGCGTCCAGCCATGGGGTGAGAACCGCAGGCCGCCGCCGCGGCTGGCGCACATGAGCCCGCGCTGCATCAGCGCCTGATACAAGGCCTGATTATCGACGTCTGGCACGCGCAAGGTCACGATGCCGGCGCGGCGCTCGGGGCTGCGCGGGGAGAGCAGCTCCAGGCCATGCTCATCCACTAGCTCTATCAGCCGGGTGCAGCGCTCGGCGATGGCCGTCGCCACGGCCTCCATGCCGACCTCCAGCAGTAACGAGAGGCTCGCGTCCAACGCGTGGATGCCGAGCATGTTGGGGCTGCCGCTCTCGAAGCGGCGGGCGCTGTCGGCGGGCCGCCAATCCTTGCGCGCGAAGTCGCCCATGTCCTCCACCATGTGCCAGCCGTGCTGGGTGAGCCGGAGCGTATCGCGCAGCGTTGGGCGCACCCAGAACAGCGCAAGTCCCTCCGGGCCCAGCATCCACTTGTGGCCGTCGGCGGCGATGAAGTCCGCCGGAATCTCGGCCAGGTCGAAGGGCAGGGCGCCCAGTCCCTGAATGCCGTCCACGCAGAACAGCACCCCGCGCTCACGCAGCCCATGCCCGAGCCGCGCCAGGTCCAAACGCAGGCCGCCGGCGTATTGGACCCAACTGACCGCGCAGAGGCGGGTGCGCCCATCGCAGAGCGCGAGCAGGTCCGCTTCTGGGCTCTGGCTCGCAGCCAGATCCAGACGGCGGTAGTCCACCCCCTGATCGGCCAGGGCCTCCCAGACGATGCGGTTGGACGGGAACTCCTGGGCGATGCCGACGACGTTGTCCCCGGGCTGCCAGTCGAGCCCCTGGGCGACGAAGGAGAGGGCCTCCGAGGTGCTCTTGGTGAGCGCGATATCATCCGCCGATGCGGCGCCGATGAGCTCGGCAAGGCGCATGCGCAGGCGCCGCTCGGTGGCTTGCCAATGGGGGTAATCCTGGGAGCCACGGCTGCCGCAGCCGGCGGCGAAGGCCTGCACCGCCGCCACGGTTCGCTTCGGCCAAGGCGCGATGGCGGCGTGGTTGAGGTAGATCAGGCCGTTCTCGAGCCCGAGCTCTGCGTCAAAACGGTCGCTCAATGAACTGTCCTCCCGTCGCTGCCAGGCATGATGTCAGGCTCCTGCAATGCAACACCAGCGGGGCGCCGGCTGGCCTCAGCGGTTGCCGCCAGAGTGGATGCTGTCCAAGCCGCGTCGGTCTCGATCACGCGGGCAACTGCGCGCGGTGCTTGAGGTCCGGATTGGCGCGGTAGAGCACGGCAATGTTTCCGATGCGCTGCACGAGCGCTGCCGCCGTCTCCTCGACGAGGGTGCGGACCTGGGCGTCGCGGAGGTCGCGATCGCCGGCATTGACGCGAACCTTGATCAGCTCATGGTGCTCCAGCGCCGCTTCGACCTCGGCGAGTACGGGCTCCGTCAGCCCGGCGGCGCCGAGCAGCACCACCGGCTTCAGATGATGGGCGCGCTGCTTCAGCGCCCGGCGCTGGGCGTGACTGAGTGCGGGCTGAGGGGCTTGGGGCTTGTGCGCGGTCATGCGGCGTTGCGGGGCGGCGTGGTTGGATTGACGAGGATGCGGCCATGGGTGCGCCCGGCGAGCATGCGCTCGAACACGTCGGGCAGTGCGTTCAGCGGGATTTCCGCGCCGAGCAGCCGCTCCGGCGCAGTGACGGACCAGTCCGACGCCAGATGTTGCCAGAGCTCCATGCGCAATGGCATAGAAATGTGTACGGACTCGCAGCCGAGCAGCGAGACGCCGCGCAAGATAAAGGGCATCACGGTGGTGTGGAACTCGCTGCCACCGGCCAGCCCAATGCTGGCGATGTTGCCGTAGGGGACCACGGTGCGCGTCAGGCGTGCCAGCATGTCCCCGCCGACGTTGTCTACGGCGCCGCCCCAGACGGCCTGCTCCAGCGGACGCTCGCCGCCGGGGAGCGCATCGCGGCCGAGGATCTGCCGGGCGCCCAGATCGGTGAGCCACGCGTGCAGCTCGGGTTTGCCAGAGACCGCGGCCACCTCGAAGCCGAGCTTGGCCAGGATGGCGATTGCGATGCTCCCAACGCCGCCGCTGGCGCCGGTGACCAAGATGGGCCCCATGTCCGGGTGCTGGTCGTTCTGGAGCAGCCGGTGCACGGCCAGCGCCGCCGTGAAGCCGGCGGTGCCGTGCAGCATCGCGCTGCGCGTGTCGAGCCCGTCGGGCAGCGTCACCAGCCAGTCGCCCGGGACGCAGAGGTATTCGGCATAGCCGCCGTCGTGATCGAAGGCCATGCCGTGGCCGGTGGCGACAACCGCGTCGCCCGGCTTGAAACGGGCATGCTCGGAGCGTGTTACGACGCCTGCCGCATCGATGCCGCCGGTGATGGGAAAGCGCCGGATGACCTTGCCCTGACCGGTACCGCCCAGCGCATCCTTGTAATTGACGCTGGCGTAATCCACGCGCAGCAGCACCTCACCCGCAGCTGGCTCCGGCACGCCGATGTCCTCTATCCCGGCGCGGTAGCCGGCCTCGTCACGGTGGATGCGGAAGGCGCGTTGGGTCGGCATGCATCACCCCTAAATGGCTCGAAGGCCGCAGGTACTTTCGTCGGCCAGAAGTATGCCGGATCGTCGGCAGGGATGCTGGAGCAGGCCCGCCGCCAGCGCACCCCCGCGCTCGTAACACCGCTCCCGCGGTGAGTGCCGGAGCGGGGGCTCCGCGGCTACTCGACGATGACCGGGATCTTGCCGATCTTCGCGCGCCAGTGCGCGGGTCCGCTCTGGTGCACTGAAGCGCCGCGGGTGTCTACCGCGACGGTGACGGGCATGTCCTGCACCTCGAATTCGCGCATGGCCTCCATGCCCAGGTCCGCGAAGGCGACCAGCCGGGATGACTTGATGGCCTTGGCGACGAGGTAGGCGGCACCGCCGACGGCGATGAGATACACCGCGCCGTGGCGCTTGATGGCCTCGACGGCCGCCGGCCCACGCTCGGCCTTGCCGATCATGCCCATCAGCCCGGTGCCGGCGAGCAACTGCTCCGTGAACTTGTCCATGCGCGTGGCGGTGGTGGGGCCGGCGGGGCCGACGACCTCATCACGCACCGGGTCCACGGGGCCGACGTAGTAGACGAAGCGATTGCGGAGGTCGACACCCTCCGGCAGTGGCTCGCCGCGCTCGAGCAGCTCCTGGATGCGTTTGTGGGCGGCATCGCGGCCGGTGAGCAGCTTGCCGGAGAGCAGCAGTCGATCTCCCGGCTGCCAGGTGGCGATCTCCGCGCGTGTGACGCTGTTCAGATCGATGCGGCGGGCGCCGGCGGTTGGGTCGTAGTCCAGTGTCGGCCAGTCGTCGAGCTTGGGCGGCGTCAGGGTCGCGGGGCCGCTCCCGTCGAGGGTGAAATGGATATGCCGCGTGGCGGCGCAGTTCGGGATCATGGCCACCGGCAGCGACGCGGCGTGGGTCGGGAAGCTGTTGATTTTGACATCCAACACCGTAGTGCGGCCGCCGAGGCCCTGGGCGCCGATGCCGAGTGCGTTGACCTGCTCGTAGAGCGCTAGCCGCAGTGCTTCGACGGGGTTGGCGGGCCCGCGCGCCTTGAGCAGATGGATGTCGATGTCCTCCAGCAGCGCCTCCTTGGCCAGCAGCATGGCCTTCTCGGCGGAGCCGCCGATGCCGATACCGAGCATGCCGGGCGGGCACCAGCCGGCGCCCATGCCCGGGACGGTCTGCAGCACCCAGTCGACGATGCTGTCGTTGGGATTGAGGATCGTGAAGCGCGACTTGTTCTCGGAGCCGCCGCCCTTGGCGGCGAGTCGCACGTCGATGGTCTCGCCCGGTACCAGCTCCACGTACACCATGGCCGGGGTGTTGTCGCCGGTGTTCCTGCGCGTGCCGAAGGGCGGGTCCACCATGGAGGCCCGCAGCAGGTTGTCCGGATGGGTATAGGCGCGGCGGACGGCCTCGTCCACCAACTGCTGCAGACCCGCGTCCGGCGACCAGTCCGCCTGCCAATGGACGTCCATGCCCACCTTGAGATAGGCCACCACCAGGCCCGTATCCTGGCAAATGGGGCGGTGGCCCTCGGCGCACAGGCGCGAGTTGACCAGAATCTGCGCCATGGCGTCTTTCGCCGCCGGCGACGCCTCGGCCTCGTAGGCCTGACTCAGCGCGCGGATGTAGTCCGGCGGGTGGTAGTAGCTGATGTACTGCAGGGCGTCGGCGACGCTCTGAATCAGGTCCGTTTGGCGGATGTCGGCCATGGCTTTGTTTGGCAGGGGCGTAGACTCCCGAGGCAGGCCTGGGCGCAGGCCTGCAGGCAAGCCTATAACTGCGCGATGTTCGCGTACGCGTATTGGCTGCGGACCGGGTAATGGACCCCCACGGTGGAGGTGATCTGCACGTTGGTCCGACGCTCAAAGACCATGACGATGTCGGAGCCGCCGAAGAGAAAGGTCGAGATCATGTCGCCCTTCTGCACCGCTTGACCCACCAGCCGCTCGGCAAGCATTGCGTTGATCTTCTTCACCTGGGCTTCGTAGTCGAGGCGTTGCTTGTCCTCGTTGGAGAGCTGTATCAGCTTTTCCGTCCCGGGCTCCACGAACACCACGGACGACACCTGGGCCATGCCCATGGGCAGGATCGCGATTTTGCCGACGGCGGTCTCCAGCACCATGAGGCCGCGGCATTGCACGAATTGGTAACCCGTATTGTCGGCGGCGTCGAGGTAGCGCCGGGGGATGAGGGCGTTGGCCAATGCACCGCTTTCGGTGTCCCTTGCGCCGTGGTCAAGGTCCTTCAGGTCAACCTCGAGATAGACCTGGCCCGGGATGATCTTCGCTTCCAGAATCCTGCCGGATGCGGGTGCATGCTGGCGGTGGTAGTCGTACACGTTCAGGAAGCTATGGGTGAGGATGCCGCCTGCGAAGTCGTTCGCATACGCCGAGTCCTGAAGCAGCTCCGGAATCGGCCATTCGACGTGCTTGACGGTGATGCAGGGCCCGGCCGGCATGGGCTCGCCCTCGGGCACGGGCGTGCTGATCGCCCACTGGCCGACGAAGGTGGACTCGGCGGGGTAGACGATCACCCGTGGGTCGTCCGGTTGCGCCACAGGACGCTGGGTGTCGATGTCCCGAAAGGTGCGTGAGAACCAGTGATTGAAGGATGCGTAGGGCCAGCCCGCGTAGTCCTGGTAGTTATACTCGGGACCGAATTTGTAGCTTTCGAGGCGCTCGGCGGACGCGGGCGTATCCAGGAACTCGCCCCAGGCGACGGCGAATTCACGCAGCCAGCGTGAGACGGGGGTCAGCTCCAAGCCCAGCGCCGGGTCCACGGGACTCTGCAGGGCCTCGAGCGTCGGCTGATTGAAGTAGTAATAGAACTGGGTGATGCGCAGGTAGTCCGTGCGTTCGTGGTAGACATGGCCGTCCCACTCCCAGAGCCGCAGCGCCGGGATCCAGGTCACCAGGGCGTCCACGTAGCAGTAGAACTGGGCAATGGTCTGGATCCGGTCCAGCTCGGGAATCTGTTGCGCGCTGACCGCCGTGATCGCGGTTTGGAAGGCCTCCGCATAACCGTTGTCATCGATCAGCTGCTGCAAGCTTTGCGTGATGGGCTGCTGCGGCGTGTAGGTCTCGGTAGGGCCCGGCAGGTGGTCGAGGAACGCCGGGAATGGGTCGAGGCCGGTTGCTGCCAGCGGCGATATCACACGCGCTTGCTCGAATTGCTGGCACTGCTGCGCAGACGCCAGCCGAGTCCTCATGCGGCCACCCGGCCTGCCAAGCTTGGTCATATCTGCGCGGCTCCTGAATTGCTGTGAAGGGTGAAATCGGATCGGTCGCAGGGACCGCGTAGGGACCGCGCTAAGGCGCAGAGAGCTCGTCCAGTGCCAGCCGAATCTGCGCGATGGCGTAGTCGGTGGCCTCACGGAGGGACAGTGCACCGCCGTGCGATGCCGCGGCAGCGAACGCCGCATCCCCGAGCGCGCTGCGCGCCTGCTCCACGAGCGGCGGCAGCTCCGGGACGACGCCCGAGGCGTCGATCAGGTCCGCGAAGGTGCCGTAGAGCGTGGCACTGGCGTCGAAGCGCCCAAGCTTGACGAGGAGCACGACCAGGCTAGCGCGCCAGGCGGAGACCGAGGCGAGGTCCGTCGCGCCTCCAAACGAGGCGAGCATGCGCGCAAAGCCCCTGAGGGCGGCCACAGGCTCGCCGCTGCGGGCGGACAGCGCCGCGATGCGCGGTGCAATCAGCGCTTCCATGAAGTGCGTGCCAGCATGGCGTGCAACCTCGATGGCATGCTCGTAGGCCGCCAGCGCAGCGGCTGGGTCAGTGCCCTCGAGCGCCGCGCCCTTCGCGCCGTAGGCCACTGCGATGGCCATGGGCACGCCCGCAATGTCCACTTGCCGCACGACCTGGTCGGCGATCTGCGCCGCCTGTTCCGCAAAGCCTGCAGTGGCCATGACGTAGAGGTGGAAGGCCATCATGAATCGGTCGCGCTGGTCGGTCGGGTGCTCGGCGCCGGCGCGCAACAGGTCGATGGCGCGGCTGACATCGCCATCGAAGAGCGCCACGAACGCGAGGTCGCCGTAAGCCCAGACGAAGAACGTAAACGCCGGGTCATCGCATAGGGAGATGGCCTCTTCGCCGAAGCGCTTCGCCTCGTCGAAGCGCCCGAAAGCCCAGGCACTGCTCGCGCACCAGGTGAGCAGCACGGCTAGCCGGGCATGCCGGACCTCCCGTGCCTGCTCAAGCACCTCTTCGGCCCAATTGGCGGCCTCCTCACGCAGGCGGAAGCGGCCCATATCGCCGACGTCCGAGGCGATGCGCGCGGCGCTGTCGATGTCGCCGTTCGTGCAGGCCCAGCGGAAGGCGTCGCGCAGATTGTGGATCTCGAGATCGAGCCAACGGTAGGCTTCGCGCTCGCGGGGGCTGCGCCAGTACTCGAAGTAGGTATCCGCTTGGTCGGCGAAGAATACGGCATGCCGCTGCCGGAGCGCAGCGAGCTCCCCCGCCGCTTCGAGCTTGTCGAGGCAAAAGCTCTGGATCGTCTCGAGCATCGCGAAGCGCACGTCGCCATGGGGCCGCTCCACCTGCAGCAGCGACTTGTTGACGAGCGAGCTCACTTGGTCGCACACGTCGAGGGCGTCGACGTCACCCGCCGCGCAGACGCGCTCGGCGGCCTCGAGGGTGAACCCCCCCGCGAAGACCGCAGCCCGTGTCACGACGGCCTGCTCACTCGGCGATAGGAGGTCGAAGGATCACTGCACCGCGTTGCGAAGCGTTTGATGCCGCGCGCGTGGGGCCGCGCCGGAGCCGCCCGTCAGCAGGCGAAAGCGTTGGTTGATGCGCTCCAAGATCTGCGCCGGGCTCATGGAACGCATGCGCGCGGCCGCGAGCTCGATGGCCAGCGGTATGCCGTCCAGTGCGCGGCAGAGGTGGCTGATCACCTCGCCCTGGTCACCCAGCACAAAATCCGGCGCGACGGCACGGGCGCGCTCGAGGAAGAGCTGGACGGCGGGCGTCGTGTCCCCGTCGCAGGGCAAAGGGCGAATTGGCCAGACATGCTCGCCGCTAATCGCTAGGACCTCGCGGCTGGTCGCGATGATCTTCACCTGCGGGCAGGCGGCGAGCAGCGCATGGGCGAGGGAGGCCGCGGCCGCGGTCACGTGCTCGCAGTTATCGAGGACGATCAACAACCGTCGACCGCTCAGGGCATCCACCAGGGACGCCTCGATGGACTTGCCGGCCTGGTTTGCAATGCCGAATACACCGGCGGCTGCGAGCCCCACCGCCCCGGCGTCGGTCACCGCGGCGAGGTCCACAAACCAGACGCCGTCTGGAAAAGCGCCGCCCGCTTGCGCTGCCGCCTCGATGGCGAGCCGGGTCTTGCCGAGCCCACCCATGCCCAGCAGCGTGACCAACCGATGCTCGGCGAGCAGCCCAATAACCTCTGCGAGGGCACGCTCCCGCCCCAGGAAACTCGTGAAGTGGACCGGCAAATTGCCGAGCGCTCGGGCGGCCGAGTCCTGCGGCACGAGGTGTTGCGCGGCGATGACCGTTTTCTCGTCCACCAACAGCACGCGAACCGGGCGCGGAACACCCTTGAGCGTGCGCTCGCCGAGGTCTCGGAAGCGCACTTCACAGGCGCTGCCGATGCTCGATCGGAGCAACTGGGAGACCACGATGCCGCCCGGCGGCGCCAGGCTTTGCAGGCGCGCCGCGACGTTGACACCGTCACCATACACGGTGCCGTCGGGCTTGGTCATGATGTCACCGAGGTGAACGCCAATGCGGAACAACAGCCTGCGGTCTTCAGCCTCTGCCAAGGCGTGCTTGAGCAGCGCGGTTTGCACGGCAATGGACACGTCGACGGCATCGGCGGCCGCACCGAACACGGCCAAGACCGAGTCGCCCGCCATGTCGACGACGCGTCCGCCGCGTTTTTCGATTTCGGTTCGGAACACGGCCCGAGCAGCATCGAGGGCGTTGATGGTCGCGCGCTCGTCGGCCGCCATCAGACGTGTGAAGGCGGCTCCGTCTGCAGCAAGAATGGCGCACAGGCTCTGCCGGAGCTCCGGCGTCGGCGTTCCGGCCGCCGCGCTCTCCACAGGTTGATTCGGGGGCACGCTTGTCACGGAGGACGGTCCTGGGGGGTGCTGCCGAAAGGGCAATATTACGGCCATCGGGCGAGATGATCTGCCATCCTCGCGAAAGGCCCACTGCAAAAAATGTTGACCTCACGCTCCATAGTCTGAGAATACCAGACTGTCGGGATAAGGATTGCAGCATGCGCCCAAACTCTCCGGGTAGCAGACCCAACAGCGAGCGACGCAGGTCAAGACCCGGGTCGCGATCGATGCATGACAGAATTCACCGGAGGATCAGGTATGCGTGAAGGTCCCGCGAAGACCTACGCGATCCACCCTGCGCTCGGTATCGCCCGCTTGGGGAACGCGCAGCCCAACCTGTCAGAGCGCACGGCCGACGGTACTCGCGCGCCCGACACCTTCTACCTCGGGGCGGAAGCGCCCTACGAAGTGCCAAACCAAGGCCGGCCCTACAAGACCGGCGGCAAAGTCAAAAAGCAGGCGCAACGCTTCCGGATTTACGAATACCAGGACGGCAAAGCGGTGCGGGAGGTGACGCTCGACGCCGACGACATCCAGTCGATCGAGTGGACGGCGCACCTCGCCAATCGGAAAGCGGCGCTGAGCTCATCTGAGCGGCCCGGTACGGTCTCGCGCCCTGCCGCGATTCCGCCTGTGCCCTGGGGTCTCGATGCGACGCCGCCCGACGGCGCGGATCCGAGCTACTGGCCCGCCACGACCCGAAACTGCAAGGTGATCGATCGGGACCAGCTTTGTATTGACCCGGGTCCCGCCACAGTGGGCGGCACTGTGCAACAGGCGCAGCTCAACGGCAGCATCAGCTTCCGGGGTATTACGCAGCCGGTCGCTCTGGGGGAGTTGTTGGTGGAAGCGGGCACCGGGCGCCTGCTGGTGTTTGCGGCGGATGGCAGGTCCGAGGGGCTGGATGCAAACGGACAGTTTTCTGCGCTGCCCAAGCTCACGGATTGGGGCAACAACGACGAGTGGTACGACAACACCGCCGACGGCTGGGTCAAGGCCAGGGTCGTGTTTGCCGACGGTACCCACGTCGAGCTCGATCAGCCGGAGCAACGGGCGTGGGTCATTTGCGCGGCACCGCGCTACAGCCCGGCCATGGGCTGGGTCACAACGCTGCACGATGTGGCCATGGATGTCGTGGGCGAGCGGCTGCCCGACAAGCCGTCATTTGCCAGGCACATCTATCCGGTGCTGCGCGTCGCCTCGCTGTTGCCGTGGGTAAGCGCGCGGGCCGCCGCTGGCCACAGTCACGGGGGGCCGGGTGACTATCTGTCAGCGGGCATGATGAAGCTGCTCATGGACGACGACCCGTCGCCGGAGTCCGACGCCTACAAGCTGCGCGACAGCGTCTTCAGGCGGCTACGTGATCCCAGCCAGCAGTACGTCGACCGCCAGCACGTGCAGTACTTTATGCCGGAGGTGTCCGGCGACATCACCCGTGACAAGGCGGGAGATTACGACGTCGCCGCGCTCACGCCTCGGCAATACCACCTCTTCAGCCAGTGGCGTGACGGTGACTTCCACGTCGATGGTGTCCCTGCTTACGTCCCGCTCGCCGACTTGGAGATCGCCGAGCAGCCTGCGGCCCTCGACCATGCGGCCGTCGAGGGCAGTGTCGGCACGCCCTTCTACCCGGGCATCGAGTCCTGGCGCATTGTGCGCTCGCGCGACCTGTATGCGGATGGCCCATTACGGTTTGCAGCGTCGACCCAGCCGGGCGACCTCACCATGGGCAACGCGCTGCCGTGGCAGGCGGATTTTCTGGACTGTAACGACGCCTGGTGGCCGGTGCAGCGGCCCAATCAGGTGACCCGCGACAATGTGCCGCTGCAGCCGTGGGTTCCGCCCGCTTGGAAGGCGGGGGAAGACGATGCCGATTACAACGCCATGGTGCGCAGCTGGTGGAGGCTGGGCTTTGTCGTGGCGAAGGACAGCGGTGCCCGGTACGTCGAAGTCGAGGGCGACACCCGGTCGGACGCAGACGGGTGAGCCCGCGGGCCCTGGTGGTCGGTGCGGGTCCTGCTGGCTTGGGCGCGGCCGCCCGGCTCGCGGCCTGGTGCGACACCGTCACGGTGGTGGACGCGCAGCCGCGGAATCGTCGGCGCTGCATCGGGGAGCACCTGCCGCCCGCGGGCCTGACGGAGCTCGCGGCACTCGGCCTGGGGGCGCTCATCGATGATCAGCGCCACGACCCGAGCCCCGGGGTCCGCTCGAGCTGGGGTGACAACGCTATCGTCGATAAGGAGTACTTCACGGGGCTTCCAGGCCATGGCCTGAATCTGCGCCGCGCGGTCTTCGATGAGGCCCTCGCGCAGCACGCAACACGGCGGGGGGCAAGGCTGCGGTTCGCGACGCGCCTGCACAGCATCGGCCGCCATGCGCGCGGCTGGACAGCGATCTTGGCGAATGGCGCACAGCGCCGTTGTCTGGAGGCGGACCTGGTGGTGGATGCCACCGGCCGGTGCGCCGCGGTCGCGCGGCGGCTGGGCGCGATTCGCCGTCGCCTCGACCGGATGGTGGCCCTCGTCGGCCGAGTGGAGCGCTGCGCATCGACCGATGAGCCGGGACGGGTCCATGTCGAGTCCGTCGAGGACGGCTGGTGGTACGGGGTGTCCTTCTCCGATGCGTCGGTGCTCGCCGTCTTCATGACCGACGCAGACGGGGTAAGCCGATATGACGGCGGGCCTGCTGGACTCTGGCGGGTGCGCTTGGCACAAAGCCGGCTTCTGGCCCCATTGGTCAGTCGGGGAGACTGGTCAGGCGCGGTGGAGGCCTTCGACGCGGCCACGCAATGGCTCGACTACGATCCGCAGGCGGGCTTCCTGGCGGTGGGGGACGCGGCCGCCGCCTACGATCCGCTGTCGTCCTGGGGCATTACCAAGGCCTTGTGCGACGGCGCTGCCGGCGCAGACGCCCTGGCTCAGGCGTATGGCGGAGCGCCGCGGGCCCTCGAGGCACATCGGGACGAACAGCTGCGGGCATTTAGAGCGCATTGTGCCCGGCAGCAGTCTTTCTATGCCGCCGAGACGCGCTGGTCCGCAGCGCCGTTCTGGCGGTCACATCAGCTGGGCACACGGCTGGCGGGAGGTTGAGTATGGGCAGGTGGGTCGGGTGTCTGTGCGGTGCGCTGGTGACGGCCTCGGCCTGCGGCGACGCTGCTGTGCCTGTTGCTGACGTCGCCGCAGTGCGTGCGGCCGGTCAGAAGACCGAGGCCGAGCTGGATGCACAGTTCAAGCGCTTCACCGACCAGGTCGAGGCCGCACTCGGGGTCTTCCACGACATCCCGGTCTTCGAGCGGCACGGCGAGACGTGGCAGCTCGCCTCGCCTAAGGACGTGCTCCGCGCCTTCGTGCCCGTCACCGTGGACGGGCAGACGCCCGACGTGTACACCAAGGACATGAAGTCCGACCGGCCGATGATGCTGCCGACACACGTGGAGGGATTCGACGGCGGCGATGGCCAGTCCGCGCCCTACTCGGTGGTGGGCCGGATGCCCGGCAGCAACCCGGAGGTCCAGTGGACCTTTGCCGTGCGCCAGTATTGGATCAAGACGCTGACCGACGACGACTTCGCCACCTCGCCGGACATGGCCGTCATTGGCCATCATCCGCGCACCGGCGCCAGCGTGTACCTGCAGTATTACGCCCCGGACCACCCAAAGGACAGCCGGGTCGTCGTCTCGCCGTTTAGCCCCGATGGACGCGCGTTCTATTCCCCCCTGGACACCATCGCCGGGGAGTTTGCGTGTCAGCGCTGCCACGTTGCGAGCCCATTCATCCACACCGCCTGGGTGAACCAGGTGCGCGTGAGCGACGACCCGCTGGCCGAGCCCATGGTGCCGTCGGACCCCCTGGGCCCCTTCTTTTTTCTGGACTCCAAGCAAGGTGGGCTGTTTGCGCGGTGGAATGAGACGCTGGTGGCGAGCGCCGGTGGCGGGCACCTGAGCGCGTCGACACACAATGCCTGTACCCAGTGTCACCGCGTGGCTCCCGACCTCATCGGGCTGAACCAGAACGCCACCCGCTATGCGGGCCTTGACCCCGGGCAGCGGAACACGTGGTCGCTGCACGCGGACGAGAACCAGACCGCCGAGTACGCAGCGCTGCACTGGATGCCGCCGCTCGCCGCACCCTATGTGGACTTCTACGCGGGTCAAGCAGCCTTTGCGCCCGATTGGGACCAGGCGTACGCCGAGTCCGCGTCCCAGGTCAACGCATTGATGCTGAGCGACCAAGCCTGGAAGCACGCCATCGAGCGGGGGCTGGTGGAAGATGTCCCGCGCCCGCCCAAGCGCTATCAGCGTATCGTCGTCGACCGTCCCAACCAGGACCGGCTCGAACCGGGCCAATCGGTCTGGGTTGTGGACAGCCGCATGCGCGCCAACACCGACGGCGACCTGCACCAATGGCGCTTCTTCGCCAAGGACAATGGCGGCGAGGCGGTGCAGGCGGCGCCTGTGGTCTATCGCCGGGCCCCGGGTGATGGCAGCACGATCGAGTACGAGGTTGTCTTCGTTGGCGACCCGCGGGACGGCTCCGGTGGCGGATCGTGGCTACCGATTCGAGCGGACGCAAGCACCTTCCGACTCAGGCAGGGCGATTACCTGGGTGTCGTGCTCACCAATACGGGCGGCGAGAGCGCCTCAGCACCGATCCCCTACACCGAGGATGACTGGGCGAAACTGTCACGGAACGGCATAACCTGGCTCCGCGATGGTTCCGTGACGTATCGGTTGACCAACGCCGCCGCGCCGAAGGCGGGCCAGAGGCTCGCCTTCGAGGACATGGACTTCCTCACCTATTCCGTCGAGTTCAAAAACCGGCTCTGACCGCGGCGCATGGCTGCAGCGGCACGGCGTCAGCCCTGGTCGCTGGCGGCGCAGGGCCCGCGGAACTGCTCCGGCACATCGGCAGGGCATTCGCCGCAGGCCTCGTTGCCGGGCACGGCGAAGTCGATCTTGCGCGGGTACGGCAGATCCAGCCCGTCCATGAGGGCCACGAAGTCTTCCTTGCTGCGCCCGCCGCCGAGGCGCGGGTTGCGCGCCTTCTCCTGCCCGATGCTGGAGACGAAGCGCTGTTCGTAGTCGTGACCCGGATAGATCAGAGTCTCATCCGGCAGCGAGAACAGCTTGTTGTGGATGCTGTTGTACAGGTCGCCGGCGTTACCGGACTGGAAGTCCGTCCGCCCGCAGGCCTCGATCAGCAACGCATCACCGGTAAAGACAAACTTCTGGATGGGCGTGTCGATGAGGTAGGCGTGGTGATGATCCGTGTGGCCGGGGGTGAACAGTGGGTGCAGGCTCACGCTGCCCACCGTAAAGGCCTCGCCCTCCTGCACGCCGATATCCTGGCAGGGCAGGTCGAGCATTTTCGGGTAGGCCGTCTTGCAGCCGGTGCGTGCCTTCAGGCGCTTGGCGCTGGTGAGATGATCGGCATGGACGTGCGTGTCCAACGTGGCCATCAAGGTCAGGCCCAGGTCTTTCAGCAACTGCAGGTCGCGCTCGACGGTGTCGAGCACGGGATCGATGAGGATGGCTTGGCGCGTGTCCTCGCAGCCAATGAGATAGGTGTAGGTGGAGGAGTCCGCCTCCAGCAGTTGCTTGAAGATCATGGTCCGTGCTCCGGTGTTGGGTTGATCGATCGTCACCACGATTGTCGGTCTCGCCCCGCCCCGGTACAACCGCAGCGCCAGCGACACCCTTGGGACCGCGCGATGTTCAAAGCTTTCCTCCACCGCAGCCATTGCTTAATGACAGTTCAGAAACAACCTGACCGTACTCGCAAACGGAAACGAACTACGAAAAGCGAGAAATACGCGAAAGTAATCCGGATCTCGCGCGCATCTCCAGAATTTTCGCGCTTTTCGCGTGTTTCGTAGTTTAGGGATCATGGACCGCTTGTTGTTGAATCGTTTCTTAACGGGTGTTACACGCGGACTCTTTTTGTGTTGGGTGCTTGGGGTCGGCCCGACCGCGGCTGACGGCGCGCCACCGGCGGCAACGTTAAAGCTGCCGCTGTTCGACGCCCATTTGCACTACACCGGCGTGGATGCCGCGGCATTGTCGCCGGCTGAGATCATCGGAATTTTGGATCATAACGATGTCACCCGCGCCGTGGTCTCTGGCATGCCGACGTCCGTGGTCGAGCGGCTGCACGCCGCGGCACCGGCGCGGATCATCCCCTTCCTCAACGTCTATAACGCCCCCGGCGCCAAGGGCGACTGGATGCACGATATCGGCTTGCCGGCCCGGGTCGCGGCGCTGCTGGATGGTGCCGAGGGTCTCTACCGGGGCATCGGCGAGCTGCATCTCTTTGCAGACGATGCCGAGAGCCCGGTGTTGATGGCACTGGCGGACCTCGCGGCGGAGCGCGGGCTCATGCTGCAGCTGCATGGCGACGCCGCGGTGATCGACGCCGTCTTCGCGCGCCAGCCCGCTCTGACGGTGCTCTGGGCACACCTCGGCACCAAACCGCGTCCGGACGCCATCGCCCCCGTGCTGGCGCGACATCCAAACCTGTATGTGGACACCTCGGTGCGGGACGGGCGTTTCGTGGACGAGCAGGGGATGCTCAAACCGGGGTGGCGGGCTTTCTTCGTGGAGCACGCCGACCGCGTGCTGGTGGGCGTCGACACCTTCTGGACCAAGCGCTGGAAGCGCTTTGATGCGGTGGCCGGCGCGATCCGCGGCTGGCTCAGCCAACTGCCCCCAGCCGTGGCAGCGGAGCTGGCGCACGGTAACGCCGAACGGCTGTTTGCCGATCAGACGGATCAGGCTGTTGCGCCCCGTGCGCAGACAAACCTATAATGCTCGGCTTGCAGGCGCGTAGCTCAGTTGGTTAGAGCACCACCTTGACATGGTGGGGGTCGGTGGTTCGAGTCCACTCGTGCCTACCATATTCGGGCCGCCAGCCCGGCCGGGCTGGCGGCTTTTGTGTTTGTCCGCTCCGGATCCAGCTGTCGACCCAGCCCCGCGCTCGCCCCGGTCATCGGGGAGCCAACGCTGAGAGGCCCGCATCACGCGATCCCTCGTATCGATCGCCACTGACACAGAGGCAGCACTTATGCCGCACATTACCCTTCCGGACGGTTCGGTTCGCAGCTTCGACGCGCCGGTCACGGTGCAGGACATCGCCGCGAGTATCGGCCCCGGCCTGGCGAAGGCGACGCTCGCCGGGCGTGTGGACGGTCGCATGGTCGACGCGAGCCACCTCATCGACAACGATGCCACGGTGGCCATCGTCACCGCCCGAGACGACGACGCCCTGGAGCTGTTGCGCCACGACGCCGCGCACGTCATGGCGCAGGCGGTGCAGGAGCTCTATCCGGGCACGCAGGTGACCATCGGGCCGGCCATCGAGAACGGCTTCTATTACGACTTTGCCCGCGACGAGCCCTTCACGCCGGAGGACTTGGCCGCCATCGAACAGCGCATGCACGAGATCGTCAAGCGCGATCTACCCATCGTGCGCGAGGTGTGGGACCGTGACGAGGCCAAGCGGGTCTTCGGCGAGCTGGGCGAGACCTACAAGGTCCAGATCATCGATGAGAACATCGCCGAGGGCGAGGCCGTTTCGGTTTACCGCCAGGGCGAGTGGTTCGACGTCTGCCGCGGCCCGCACCTGCCGAGCACCGGCAAGCTGGGGCAGGGCTTCAAGCTGATGAAGCTGGCCGGTGCCTACTGGCGTGGCGATGCCCGCAACCCGATGCTGCAGCGCATCTACGGCACGGCCTGGCGCGACAAGAAGGAGCTCAAGGCCTATCTGCATCGGCTGGAAGAGGCCGAGAAGCGCGACCACCGCAAGCTCGGCAAGCAGCTGGACCTGTTTCATTTTCAGGATGAAGCCCCCGGCATGGCCTTCTGGCATCACAAGGGCCGCATCATCTACCGCGAAGTCGAGCGCTACATGCGCGACAAGCTGGACGAATACGGCTACCAAGAGATCGAGACGCCGCAGGTGCTGGATCGCACCCTCTGGGAGCGCTCCGGGCATTGGGAGAAGTTCGCGGACGACATGTTCACGACCCACCTGGACGATCACGACTACGCCATTAAGCCGATGAACTGCCCGGGGCACATTCAGGTCTTCAACCAAGGCCTGAAGAGCCACCATGACCTGCCGCTGCGCCTTGCGGAATTCGGCGTGGTGCACCGCAACGAGCCCTCGGGCACGCTGCACGGGCTGATGCGTGCGCGGCGCTTCACGCAGGACGACGCCCACGTCTTTTGCACCGAGGATCAACTCCAGGCGGAGGTCGCAACCCTCATCGACATGGTGTTCGAGACCTATCGGGACTTCGGCTTCGACAGTATCGATTTGGCGCTGTCGTTGCGCCCCGAGAAGCGCGTCGGCAGCGACGCCCTCTGGGACAAGGGCGAAGCGGCCTTGGACCAGGCACTAACGGCCAAGGATCTGGCGTTCAAGGTGCAGCCGGGGGAGGGGGCCTTTTACGGCCCGAAGATCGAGTTCACGCTGCACGACAGCATCGGCCGTGCCTGGCAGTGCGGCACCATCCAGGTCGACTTCTCGATGCCTGGACGCCTCGGCGCCGAGTATGTCGCCGAGGACAACAGCCGCCAGGTGCCGGTGATGATTCACCGCGCCATCCTGGGCTCCATGGAGCGTTTCATCGGTATCCTGATCGAGCACTACGCCGGCATCATGCCGGTGTGGCTCGCCCCGGTGCAGGTGATGGTGCTGAATATCACGGACCGCCAAGCCGATTATGTGCGCGAGGTCACTAAGACGCTGCATGACAAGGGATTCCGCGCCGAGCTTGACTTGAGGAACGAGAAGATCGGCTATAAAATTCGCGCCCACACGCTGCAACGGGTGCCCTACCTGTTGGTCGTCGGTGACCGCGAGGTGGAACAAGGCCTGGTGGCCGTTAGGGATCGCCACGGCGAGGACCATGGCACCATGCCTCTGGATGCTTTCATCGACACACTGAGCGTGGCCGTCCACCAGCGCACGTGAGCACGCTGCGGCAGACCGCCACGGCAGCGCGAGGCGCGCTTCCCGCGCGCTCGCCGCTTCACATGCACTTGTTTAGAGTTCCGTAAGGAGGAGCCTGCTATCGCTGCACCAAAACGCAACCGCGTCAATGAAGAGATCACAGTACCGGAGGTACGGCTGATCGGCGCGGACGGGGATCAGATTGGCGTCGTCGACATCAACGCCGCAATGGAGCAGGCCACGCAGGCCGGTCTCGACCTGGTGGAAATCGTGCCGAATGCCGAGCCGCCGGTCTGCCGCCTGATGGACTTTGGGCGCTTCCTCTTCGACCAGAAAAAGAAGAAGTCCGAAGCGCGCAAGAAGCAGAAGCAGGTCCAGGTCAAGGAGGTCAAGTTCCGCCCCGGCACCGATATCGGCGACTATCAGGTCAAGCTGCGCAACCTGACGCGTTTCTTGACCGAGGGCGATAAGGCCAAGGTCACCATGCGCTTCCGCGGGCGCGAGCACGCGCACCGCGAGCTGGGTCTGGAATTGTTGCGCCGGGTGGAAAACGACCTTGCGGACATCAGCACCGTGGAGCAGCAGCCCCAAATGGAGGGGCGGCAGATGATCATGGTGCTGGGACCGCGCAAGAAGTAGCGGCAGCCACGTGCTGCCGCCGGCGGAGGCCGCAACCGCGCGCTCCGCAACAGCGGGCTTAGCCCTTAGGCTGCGCCCCGCTTGGCCCGCAGGTAACGCGGGCCCACAAGCAGCGGCCCCGGGTAAGGGCTTCCGGTGTGCCGCATCAAAAACACGACCCCGCGCTGGCGCGAGCCTCGCCGGGTGACAGACGGAGAATCAAAATGCCCAAGCTCAAGACCAACCGCGGGGCGGCGAAGCGCTTCGCCCGCACCGCCTCCGGCGCCTTCAAGCGCATCGCCTCCCACCGGCGGCACATCCTCACCAAGAAGAGCACGAAGCGCAAGCGCCAGCTGCGCAAGTCCCATCTGCTGCACAAGGCCGACGTGCGCGCCGCGCGTCGCATGATCCCTTACTGCTAGCCGGAGGACTGTCCCATGCCAAGAGTCAAACGCGGCGTCACCGCCCACGCGCGCCACAAGAAGGTCCTGAAGGAGGCCAAGGGTTACTACGGTGCCCGCAGCAAGGTCTATCGGGTCGCCAAACAAGCCGTCATCAAGGCCGGCCAGTACGCGTATCGGGATCGGCGCCAGCGCAAGCGCGACTTCCGATCGCTTTGGATCCAGCGCATCAACGCCGCCGCACGCATGAACGGGCTCTCCTACAGCCGCTTCATGGACGGCCTACACAAGGCCGGCATCGAGATGGACCGCAAGGTGCTTGCCGACATCGCTTACCACGACGAAGCAGCCTTCTCGGCCATCGCCGAGCAGGCCAAAGCGGCCCTCGCCTAAACCCCAACCACCGGCACGGGCGTCTGCCCGTGCCGGTCGCGAGCGGATTGCGCGGCGCTTGCGGGCGTCTCGATTGTTCTTGTCCTAGCGATCAGCATCATGAGCGACGGCAACGCACCCGACCTGGATGGCCTGCAGGCGTCCGCCTTGAAGGCGATCGCCGCCACCGTTGACCTGTCCGCGCTGGACCAGGTGCGCGTCGACTACCTGGGTAAGAGCGGCCAGCTCACGGCCCAGCTCAAGGCGCTTGGCGCGCTGCCCAAGGACGAGCGCCCCGCCGCGGGCCAGGCCATCAACCGCGTCAAGGCGGCGCTGCAGCAGGCCATTGACGCCCGCAAAGCCGAGCTCGGCCAAGCCGCGCTGCAGGCGCGGCTCGCCGGCCAGCGTGTGGACGTGACCCTGCCGGGCCGGGGGCAGCACACGGGCGCCGCCCATCCGGTGACCCGCACTCTAGAACGCATCGAGCAGCTCTTCGCCAGCGCCGGCTTCAGCGTGGAGGAGGGCCCGGAGGTCGAGGACGACTATCACAACTTCGAGGCCCTGAATATCCCGGCGCATCACCCGGCGCGGGCCATGCACGACACCTTCTACTTCGCGGACGGGCGGCTCCTGCGCACGCACACCTCCCCGGTGCAGATCCGCGTGATGGAGCACCGTGAGCCGCCGTTTCGGGTGATTGCCCCAGGCCGGGTGTACCGCTGCGATTCGGATCTGACCCATACGCCCATGTTCCACCAAGTGGAGGGCTTTCTGGTGGACGAGCAGGCGACCTTCGCCGACCTCAAGGGCGTGCTCTACGAGTTCCTGCGCAATTTCTTCGAAGACGAGGGGCTCAAGCTCCGCTTCCGGCCGTCCTATTTCCCCTTCACGGAGCCCTCCGCGGAGGTGGACGTGCAGTGCGTCAAGTGCGGCGGCGCGGGCTGCCGCGTGTGCAAGCACAGCGGCTGGCTGGAGGTGCTGGGCTGCGGCATGATCCACCCTGCCGTCTTCGGCCACGTGGATATCGACGCCGAGCGCTGGCTCGGCTACGCCTTCGGCATGGGTGTGGAGCGCCTGGCGATGCTGCGCTACGGCATCGGCGACATTCGACTCTACTTCGACAACGACCTGCGCTTCCTGCGGCAGTTCGCCTGACGCTGCCGCCCGGGCCGGCCTTGGCCGGAGCCGCTTGGCCGCGCTTGCGGCCGTCATCACCGGAGACCGTGTTTCATGCGCTTCAGCGAAGCCTGGCTACGGGAATGGGTCGACCCGCCGCTCGACACCCGCGCCCTCGTCGACCAGCTGAGCCTATCCGGGCTGGAAGTGGACGCCCTGGAGGCGGCAGCGCCGGCCTTTAGCGGTGTCGTGGTGGGACATGTGCAGGCGGTGGCGCCGCACCCGGATGCCGAGAAGCTTCGGGTGTGCGACGTCGACATCGGGGATGGTGAGCTGGTGCGCATTGTGTGCGGTGCGGCCAACGTCGCCGCGGGCCAGCGCGTGCCGGTGGCCACCGTCGGCGCGCGGCTGTCGGGGGACTTCAAGATCAAGCGCGCGAAGCTTCGCGGCGTCGAGTCCAACGGCATGATCTGCTCCGCCGCCGAGCTGGGCCTTGCCGAGAGTGCGGCGGGCATCATGGTGCTGCCGCCGGACGCGCCGGTGGGGCAGGACCTGCGCGCGTGGATGGCACTCGACGACCACTGCATCGAGCTGGATTTGACGCCGGATCGCGCGGATTGTCTCAGCGTCGCCGGTGTCGCCCGGGATGTCGGCGTGTTGAACCGTGTGGGCGTGCGTGCACCCAAGATCGAGCCGGTCGCACCCGTCATCGACGACAGCCTGCCCGTGGTCCTCGCGGCACCAGACGCCTGCTCGCGCTACCTGTGTCGCATCGTGCGGGGCGTGAGCGCAAACGCCAGCACACCGCTATGGATGCAGGAGCGCTTGCGCCGGAGCGGGCTCCGGCCGCTCAGCGTCGCCGTGGACGTCACCAACTACGTGCTGCTGGAGCTGGGGCAGCCCATGCACGCGTTCGATCTTGCGCGCATCCGGGGCGGCATCCAGGTCCGCATGGCCCAAGTCGGCGAGGAACTGGCCCTGTTGAACGGTGAGACCGTCGAGCTCGGCGCCGACAGCCTGGTGATTGCCGATGCGGACAAGGCGCTGGCGCTCGCCGGCGTCATGGGCGGAGCGGACAGCGCGGTGGGTGCGGGGACGCGCGACATCCTATTGGAGAGTGCCTTCTTCGCCCCCGCCGCCATTGCCGGCAAGGCGCGGCGCTACGGACTGCACACGGACTCCTCCCATCGCTTCGAGCGCGGTGTCGATCCCAGCGGCTGCGCTCGGGCCATGGAGCGTGCCACGGCGTTGCTGTTGGCGGTCGCTGGGGGGCAGCCCGGTCCCATCGTTGAGGCCGTCGCCGAGGAACAGCTGCCAACACCGCCGTCGATCTTGCTGCGGCGTCGGCGCATCGAGCAGGTCTTGGGTCTGGGCTTCGATGACGCGGCCGTGGTCGACATCCTTGGCCGACTCGGCATGGCGCTGATCGAGACCGAAGACGGCTGGCAGGTCACACCGCCCGCGAGCCGTTTCGACATCCAACTGGAAGTAGACCTCATTGCGGAGCTCGGTCGGGTGCACGGCTATGACCGCATCCCGGTGACCCATGCGCGCTCGGCCGCTGCCACCCGCGCGCCGCTGGAGATGGCCTACGATCCGATGCGCTCCCGGCAGCTGCTGCTGGACCGGGGTTGGTTCGAGGCGGTGACCTACAGTTTCGTGAGCCCTGAGCTGCAGCGCCTGGTCGATCCAGAACGGACGCCGCTCGCCCTGGCCAATCCGCTGTCGGCGGAGCTCTCGGTGATGCGCACCAGCCTCTGGCCGGGGCTGCTCCAAGCCCTGCGGCAGAATCTAGCGCGACAACAAGTGCGGGTGCGGCTGTTCGAGGCCGGCCTGCGCTTCCGCCCGGAGGGTGCCGAGTTGCATCAGGAACCGATGCTCGCCGGGGCCGCCGTGGGGCCGGTGCTGCCGGAGCAGTGGGGCGCACCGGCGCGGGAGACCGATTTCTTCGACATCAAGGCCGACGTGGAAGCGCTGCTTGCAATGGCAGGGTGTGCGGAGGCGGTCCGCTGTGTGCCGGCGACGCATCCCGCACTGCATCCGGGGCAAAGCGGGCAGCTGCTGCGCGAGGGGGAGACCGTCGGCTGGGTAGGCAGCATCCACCCGTCCCTGGCGGCGCAGCTCGACTTGCCCTTGACCGTGCAGCTGTTCGAGCTGGCCACCGCGGCACTCGGCGGCGGGCCGCGGCCGGCGTTTGCCGCCCTGTCGAAGTTTCCGTCCATTCGCCGGGACCTCGCCATCGTCGTTAACGACACCGTGCCCTTCGACACCGTGCGTGCCACCGTGCAGGCGGCCGCCGGCGAGTTACTGCGCGAGGTCATACTCTTCGACGTCTATGCCGGCGAAAAGGTCGATTCAGGTCGAAAGAGCATGGCGTTGGGATTGATTTTACAGCACGTTTCTCAGACACTTACGGACGACGACGTGACCGCCGTGGTGGATCGGGTGCTCGCCGCCCTGCGCAGCAACACCGGGGCCGAGCTCCGGGCCTAAGGCCCCCGGCTCATCGACCCCGGAATCCCTGCCTGTGACGCAGGGTCGCCCGTCGCGTCGCCGGGCGCCGTGCCGCCATCAGACCCGCTCGGCGTGCTCTGATCAACCGGTAGCCCAGCTGGTGCGCCCCCCTGCGGCACGCCAGTCGGGGCCGTCATATGGGTCCATCACGAGGCGCGGCCACGCCAACGTCGCAGGCTGCATTGCAACGAGACGTTTTATGGCATTGACGAAGGCAGATATGGCCGAGTACCTCTACGAGGAGCTCGGGCTCAATAAGCGCGAGGCGAAAGAGGTCGTCGAGTCTTTCTTCGAAGAGATTCGCACGGCACTCGAAAACGGCGAGCAGGTCAAGCTCTCGGGCTTCGGCAATTTCGACCTGCGGCAGAAAAAGCAGCGCCCGGGGCGCAATCCCAAGACTGGCGAAGAAATCCCCATCACGGCTCGCCGCGTGGTGACCTTCCGGCCCGGTCAGAAGCTCAAGTCGCGGGTCGAAGCCTATGTCGGAATCGAGCGATAGCGATAGCATCGACGAGCTGCCGCCGATCCCCGGCAAGCGCTATTTCACCATCGGGGAAGTCAGCGAGCTGTGCGACGTCAAGCCGCACGTGCTGCGCTACTGGGAGCAGGAGTTCCCGCAGCTGAAGCCCGTCAAGCGTCGCGGCAACCGCCGTTACTACCAGCGCCACGACGTTGTGACGGTGCGCCAGATCCGCTCGCTGCTCTATGAGCAGGGGTTCACCATCGGTGGCGCCCGCCAGCAGCTCTCCGGCGAAAACGCAAAACACGACAGCTCCCAGAGCCATCAGATCATCCGCCAGATGCGCCTGGAGCTCGAGGACCTGCTGCACGACCTCAAACGTCGCCAGCACTGATCCAGCATTGATCCAGAGCTAGCATCGCGGCGTTGACAGTACAGCGGCCACGCGGTACGTTGGCCGGCTTCCGGGCGTAGCGCAGTCTGGTAGCGCACCACAATGGGGTTGTGGGGGTCGCAGGTTCGAATCCTGCCGCCCGGACCAAACAGAACGCGGCCTTGGCTCACGCCAAGGCCGCTTTTTTTTGCCTCATCGGTCGCCGATGGCGGAGATCCTGCGGCAGAACGGGAGGCCCAGCTCAGGGGGATGAACACGGCAATGGGTACAGGGGAGTCATCCGCGCCCGGCGTTGGTCCATAGGCCCATGGCCGAGACACCAGAACCGCCCCCAACGCCGCCCCCCGCAAAGGCAGGCGGACTGATCCGCGTCCGCGGTCTGGTGCAGGGCGTCGGCTTTCGGCCAACCGTGTGGCGCCTGGCGCGTGAGCTGGGACTCTCCGGCAGTGTGCGCAACGATGGTGACGGCGTGCTCATCCGCGCGGCCGGGGCGGTAGCGGCTATCGATGCCCTGTGCCGGCGCCTGCAGGCGGAGAGACCCCCGCTGGCACGCATCGATGCCATCGAGCGCAGCGCCTGGGACGGGGCAGGGGAGGCCGGCAAAGACTTCGTCATCGAGCACAGCGCTGCGACCGGCGTGCACACCGGCGTGGTGCCAGACGCGGCCACTTGCCCGGCGTGCCGGGCGGAGATGGAGGACCCGGCGAATCGCCGCTATCGCTACCCCTTCACCAACTGCACCCACTGCGGCCCCAGGCTCTCCATCGTCCGCGCCATCCCCTACGACCGGGCCAACACCAGTATGGCCGTGTTCCCCCTCTGCTCGGCCTGCCAGCGGGAGTACGAGGACCCGGCAGACCGACGTTTTCATGCCCAGCCCAATGCCTGCCCGGTGTGCGGACCATCCGTGTGGCTGGAGCAGGCAGATGGCGCTGGACTGGAGCCAAGCCTGCTCGGCGCAGAGGACGCGGTCGCCGACGCCAGTCGCTTGTTGGCGGCCGGGCACATCCTGGCCATTAAGGGCATCGGTGGCTTCCATCTCGCCTGCGACGCGGCGAACCCTGCCGCCGTTGCAGAACTGCGCCGTCGCAAAGGTCGTTACGCTAAGCCCTTCGCGCTGATGGCCCGGGATCTGGACGTCATCGCACGCTATTGTGAACTCGATGACGACGCGCGGCAGTTGCTGGAGCAACCGGCGGCGCCCATCGCGCTGCTGCCGGCACGGGCCAATACCGATCTGGCATCCGGCGTGGCCCCAGGGCAGATCAGCTTGGGCTGCATGCTGCCCTACAGTCCGCTGCACCACCTGCTGCTGGCGGACTGGCATCGGCCGCTTGTGATGACCAGCGGTAACCGCAGCGACGAGCCCCAGTGCATCGATAACGACGATGCCCGTGCCCGGCTCGCCGGCATTGCCGATGCGTTCCTGCTGCACGACCGCGCAATCGTGAACCGGGTCGATGACTCCGTGGTGCGGGTCATGGACGGGGCACCGCGGCTGCTGCGCCGCGCCCGCGGCTTTGCGCCTGCGCCATTGACCCTGCCGCCGTCCATGGCCCAGCTGCCGCCCGTGCTCGCCATGGGCGGCGAGCTGAAGAACACCCTGTGCCTGCTGCAGGACGGGCAGGCGGTGCTCTCACAGCACCTGGGCGACCTCCATAACGCCGCCACGGCGCGCGAGTTCGAGCGCACCATCGACCTCTACCGCCAGCTCTACGAGCACCAGCCCACCGCCGTTGTGGTGGACGCCCATCCCAGCTACCACGCGTCGCAGGTGGGCCGTCGGCTGGCCGCGGAGCTCGGCGTGCCCGCCATCGAGCTCCAGCACCATCGTGCACACATCGCCGCCGTGCTGGCGGACAACCAATGGCCGGCGGACGGTGCGCCCGTGCTCGGCATCGCGCTGGACGGCTCCGGCTACGGCGACGACGGCACGGTCTGGGGCGGGGAGTGGCTCGTCGGCGGCTACACGGACTTAAAGCGCGTCGCGCACCTGCGCAAAGTGCCACTGCCGGGCGGCAGCAAGGCCATCCTCGAGCCCTGGCGGATGCTCTTCGCCCATCTGGATGCCGCCTTCGGCTGGGATGCCTTCGTGCGCGAGCGCTCGGGCCTGGCCTTGACACAGGACCTGGCCGCGCGGCCGGTTGCATTGCTCCAGCGCATGCTGGCGAGCGGCCTCAATGCACCGCTGACGTCGTCCTGCGGGCGGCTCTTCGATGCCGTCGCGGCGGCAGTGGGCATCTGCACGGATGCCATCGCCTACGAGGGCCAGGCGGCCATCGAGCTGGAGGCGCATTGTGGAGCCCTGGGCGACGCCGCCGGTTATCGGTTCGGATTCACGGATCAGACCGGTGTCCGTGTGCTGGACCCCGCGCCAATGTGGCGGGCCCTGTGCGATGACCTCGCCGCCGGTGCCGCCGTGAGGCAGGTGGCGACGCGCTTCCATGCGGGCCTTGCCGATGCACTGACCCAGCTGTCCGTCGACTTGGCGGCGGCCCATGGCCTCGATACCGTCGCCTTGTCGGGCGGCGTGTTACAGAACCGCACCCTGTTCGAGGCCCTCTGCACCCGGCTGCGGGCGGCGGGGCTGGATGTGCTCAGCCACCACCGGGTGCCAAGCAACGACGGCGGCCTCGCCTTGGGTCAGGCCGTTGCCGCCGCGCTGCAGATGCAAGGGTCTCGTGAGCGCTTCAGCTTGCCAGAAGACCACACGACCGCGGCCCATGCGCTTGACCGATGAGCAGCGTGCAAGGCAGACGCCGATGATCATGCGGCCGCTTCAGCCCCAGCCGCCCCGGGTATGCCGACTTCAGTCGGCCTCTGGGGAAGGCGGACTTCAGTCCGCCGTCGATCGCAGCAAACAGCCGACGCGATTCCGACCGCCAACACCCTGAGGCTGATCCAACACGCGCGATGCGTCAAGATCCGAGCCGCCGTCGCGCGCATCCTGGGCAGCACTGCGCAGGTCTGACTAGAAAGAGCAGTCGCACGGTCGTCAGGGTGCGTCCCGCCCGTGCGATGAGATCAGCCTGTTCAGCGAGGCACAACGAGGCGGCCTCCTCGCCCTATGCCAACGCGTTGTAACGCAGCTGGCTCAATGCTCAAACAGCCGGGGCGCGGTGGAGGGTGTGCGCGCGGAGCGTGCGCACCGAAGGCCCTGCGGGCGCCGGCGCGAACGGCGCGCAACCTCGCCGCGGCCGCGCACCCTACGGCGGCCACCTCAAACAGCCGGGGCACGGTGTAGGGTGTGCGCGCGGAGCGTGCGCACCGAGGGCGCTGCGGGCGCCGGCGCGAACGGTGCGCAACCTCTGGTGGTCGCACACCCTCCGGCGGCCAGCAGCGCCCGCTCAAGACGCACAGCATGGCCGCATCGGATGGGCCATGGCGTTGGTGGCGACGCCCACCCAAGAGCGCCTGGGCGAGCGCTGGGTCGGGCGCGTGCGCGGGCGCGACACCATCAAGCGCAAGTACCGCTGGCGCAGCTACAAGGGCCTCTTCGCGGAGGTGACCCCCACGGCGACGGCGCTCGGTATCGGCGCGTCGGTGCGCAGCACTCCGCTGCGCGCCGCCCGCGTGCTTGTGCTGATCGCCTCCTTGGCGGCGATGCTGTTGTGGCTGATCGGCGCCGCCGCGCTGCGCGGTGCACGCGCGCATGCGACCGGAAAGCCGCAAGTGCCGCGCCGACTCACGGCTGTTCCTGGCCCGGCGGCTGCTGACCTTGGCCGATTGCCGAACCACCATGGCCGAGCTGTTCGATGCCATCGGGCCGCTGGATCAAGGCGCAGCCATGCTGCAAAGGCGATGCAGCAGCGCGGTGATGCCGCTGTCGGTGTTGTGCACGCCCCCGCTTA